>JAKART010000099.1 GCA_021819255.1 Acidobacteriota bacterium | reverse complement strand
ACTCGAAGAGGCCAGGGCGCGCGGGCTGGATGAGATTCATGCAGCCGTTGCGGAGATTGGCTTTGACAAGCGGTTAGCGCAGTTGGGTTGGGACAAGGACCGTCCGGGCTGGCATCTATGGACGCGGAGGACACGATGAGATCAGCAACAGGCCAGGCAGCAAACGCCGCAACGACGGCGGCCAATACGAGTTCAGGGTTAGGGGCGCAGGCGAGTGGAATTTCCAGCACGCTGACGCCGTTTCTGACCGGCGAGCTGCAGCACCCGCAGGGGTACAGCCAGCAGCAGTTGAGCAGCATGCTTTCCGCAGCGGATGCCGGCGCCGGCGGAGCCACCTCGGCGATCGCCGGCAGGGCCATGCAAAACGCGGCCCAGACGCACAACAGTGGGAGTCTTTCAGCCGTGCTGGATGACGCCGCGCGGCAACGCGCCAAGGCCGCGGCGGACGCCAGTGAGCAGATCGGCGCTGCCAACGCCAACCTGCAACAGCAACAGCAACAGACGGCCTCCAACCAACTGCAAGGGCTGTATGGGACCAACACCAGCGGCATGCTGCAGGCCGCCGGTCAACAGGCCGGGGACATCAATGCGGAGACCAACGCCAACAACTCCGGATGGTTGCAACAGGCCACCGGCCTGATGCAGGGACTGGGGAGCCTGGGATTCCGGCCGGGAAAGGGTTGAAGGATCGATCTCTACCTGAGCATGGAAGGCACTCCCCCGACCGGATAGCGGCCCGGGGCGGCAAGCAACCCGAAGATGGAGCCGAAGACAACAGCCCCGGCGCGGGGCACTTCGATTTTAAGGAGCAGATATGCCCGCATTCAACGCATCGCCGTTTGGCCCTGCCGTTCCCTATCTTTACGCTGGAGTTCCCGCTTACCTGTTCGGAAGCTGGGAGCAGGACCGTTCGCCCACCCAGATGTATGTAACCTCCGTGGCTGTCTCCTCGGATGTGGCCACGCTCGGGGTGACGATTCACGGAGGCTCGATACCGGCGGCGGGATCGCTGATCAGCGTGCAGGGCACGGTGACCAACGGCGGAGCCTTCAACGTGACCGCCCAGGCTCTGACCGCGGTCGATATTGCCTCCAACGGCGTGGGCAGCGTCTCCTTTGCGTTGACGGCGGCGGACCTGGCGACGACCCCGGATGCGGGCGCTGCGATCGTTCCCCAGCCGGAGATTCCCGAGGCGCTGAGCAGCACAACGGGCCCCAGCGTGGCGGTGGCCATGGCCAACAGCAGCTTTGGGGGCGACCTGGACCGCACGCTGACCGCGGTCTGCGAGTTCACCACCCTGCCCACTACGGCCACCATCAGCCTGCAAGGGTCCATGTTCCTTGATCCAGCGCAGTTTGTGACCCTTGGAACCATCGCCACCGTGGCCAACGGAGCCGTGACCGCCAATGGGCTGACGGTGACCGAAAAGTGGCTGTTCTATCGCGCCCTGCCAAGCGGCGTAACCGGAGCGGGCGAGTTTACCTGCAAGATCACGGGAGCCTGATCGATGGCCATTACACGAATCGACCGCGTGGTGCAGACCGCGCAGGGGCAGGCAATCGCCGGAGCCCAGGTGTACTTCCTGACCCAGCCGGCCAATGTGGCGGCGCTGACTCCGCTGGCCGGCGTGTACAGCGACACCAGCGGAACGCCCGCGCCCAATCCGCAGCAGACCGATGGACTGGGGCAGATCGGCTGTTATCTGGACAACACGCAGCTGTATACGATGGTGGTGCAGGCGCCGGAGATCGTGCAGCAGGTCTACCCGGACCAGAGCTTGTCCGGAGGCGCTGGAACCGGGGTGACGCCGTTCGCGCAGGCCCCGGCAGGGACCATCAATGGAACGAATACGGTTTTCACATTGACGGTTGCTCCGTCAACCCTGTTGATCCTCCAATACAACTCCGCCGTTTTGGTGGAGGGTGTGGGATATACGACGGCGATCGTCAACGGGGTTTTCACCATCACGCTGGCCGTGGCGCCACAACCAGGAGATGTGCTCTATGCGTTTGGACTTCTTTAGAGAACGTTTGGAGCGGGGCCGGATTGGCGGCGCCTGCTTTGCTTCCGTGATCTGGAGAGCGGAGCGGCCCTTGAACAGAGTTCTGCCCAGTCTGGCGGCCAGCGTGGCGCTGCTGTTTGCCTACGGATGCGCGCAGTCAGCGGCGGCACAAGCCATCAACCTGGGTCCGCAGGTGAAGGGCGTTCTGCCCGTCAGCAACGGCGGCTTCGGTCTTGACACCGAGGGACTCACCGGCTGCCCGGCGGAGAACGACGGTGTCTGGACGGTCAGCGCGGCCAACTGCGCCACGGCTGGAAACGGAGTGAGCGCGATCCAGGGGCCCTCCGGCACCACCACCGGAACCGTTTATCTTACCGGAAACGCCGTCTCCCAGTCGGGAAGCACCTTCACGATTACCAACAGCGGTGGAACGCTGACGAACTTTGACACGGGGAGCTGGCCAAGCTGGCTGACGCCCACAGTCACCTCGGCGACGACCGCTCCGACGCTGGCGGTGAGCGCGAGCGCCATTCCGAACTCTTCCCTGGCGGGCCCGCTGGTGAACTCGATCACCGGACCGTCGAGTTCGGTGAATGGAAATATCACCCTGACCGGCAGCGGCGTGAGTCAGGCCGGCAACACCTTCACCTTCAATGGAGGCTGCGCGAGTGGCGACTGCATCATGGGCGCCTCCTCCTCGTCGCAGACCGTCACCCAGACCAACAGCAGCTTTGGCGCGACAGTGAACTATGGCGGAACGACCTTGGCGACACCGCTGACGAACCTCGGCTTGCAGTTCAACGGGAGCGGTCCTGGCTATTACAACAATAACGGCCCCTGGGCCGGCCACACAGCGCTTAACATCAACTTTCTGAACAATGCGCCGGGCATCGACCACGGCATCAGCGGCAACTTTACCGATCTGAAGGTTGGAGACGCCGCCTGGCAGTACGCTTATCTGCTTTATTATGGCGGAGCTTACTTCGGATCCGATGAAGGGTTGCAGGCTATTGATATCAAGCCGCAGCAGGTGGGGTTTTTCAAGGGGAACTTAGCAACTCCAACCGCCGGGAGCTTATACAATCCTTCCAACCCCGCATTCGTTCAGCCTTCTGGATACACGCAATTTTATGACTGGAACGGAAGTACCTTTTCAGGTCCGGGGGTGCTGGCGAGCGTGACAATCTCCTTCTCAACGGCCAGCCTCCCCACCGCGCAGACCGACTCTATCGTGATCTGGACGCCGGGAACCGGGAACAACGCCACCATCAATGCCGTGCTGCCGGTTTCAGTGGCAGCCACTGGAGGCAACCAGACCTTTACCGCTGCCAACTTTGGAACAGTCAACATCGTCGCAGGAGAAGGAATAGGTTTGTACGTGCCCAGTGGTTATGGCGCGGCTCAGGTCAACTCTGAGCCGAGCACCTGTTCCACGGCTTCGGGCGTTCCGGTGGTCGGCCCCATCACGACAGCTTTTAACGGGACTACATCAGGAGCTTGTGGAGGAGCAGGTGGAATTGTAATGCAGGCCACTCTGGCCGCTCCCACCACAGGCTCGACCACTCTGGCCGTAACGAACTTCGGCTGTTTCAGTCACTCTCAGGGATGTTTGGGACAGGCAGGATGGGAGTGGGCCACTGGGGGCATTCTGCTGGATATGCAGAACGCAACTCCAACCACGACCACATTTGTATCCAGTGCTGGAACGGTCCTTAATGACTCTATTGCTTTCAATCTGGGCAATACGCCTGTAACAGAGAGCACCGCATGGGGAAATGTGGGAACATGCACAGCTACGGGCGGAGGGGATAATCTCTCCCCTGCCACAGATACCTGCCAGATAACGCTGGGAACCAGTCCCGCATCTCCGGGAAGCTTTGTCGCCGGAGAAGATGCCTGCCTGGCCGGATGGTATCAGGAGGAAGTCCCGATTACCAGCGTGGGAACGGCCAGTGGCGGCGTCCAGTCCATTACTTTTACGACATACCACGGCTGGAATACATCGAACGCTCCCATCATGCAAGGCGGTCCTTGCGGTCAGTTTGTGGTCAACAACAATAGTCTTGGATCCTGGAATACTTACTATTGGCCAGTGGCTTTTCAGGTTCTGGGAGCTACATCCACAAGCCAGATTCTTCTTGCGAACTGCGTCACAGGCGGATGCAATGGAGGTGGAACTTCTCCAAATCCTGAGCTTCTCTACGCTGGATTGCAGAATGTCGAAGGACTCTCGCTCACCAGGACGAACAACGTCGTCTCCGCATCGCCGGATCCGTATTCGATGAACGTCTTCCCTTATCCTGTGGGGAGCACACTCAACGTTGCCGGTTGCACCGTCGATACCGATTTGAACGGAACCTATACCGTCACCGCCAACAGCATGGACAATCAGAATCCCGTGCTTCAGTGGGCGCAGACGGGCTCCAACGAGGGACCGGACACCACCTGTTCCATCAACGCCGGGTATCCGGAGTACACCTTCTACCCGGGAGCTTTCATCAACTCTTCACCGAATCAAAGCAACCTGACAGTGCAACCGAATCAAGTTGCGTGGAACTCGGGCGATGTTGTGACTGAATCTCCAGCATCGACCTACAGCGAGAACGACATCATTGACACGCACGGGCAGAGCAGTATGCCTTACAACGGAGAGTCCCAGCTAACTCTTCAGGATCTTGGACCAGCCTGGGTCAATAGCAATATCAATATTCTCAATCTGGCCAATGGAACCAATAATCCAGGCGGCAGCATGCTGACAGCAAGTGGAGCCTGGGGTGGCTATTTCAACCTTCCCTATGCCCCCGCCCATAATGGATGCATCATCTGCGAGAGCGACTATAACCCTGGAGTCGGCTCCTACACGCCTCCCTACTACCTGTTCACATCCGGCGGATCCATGTGGATGAGGGTAGATACGGTCAACAACTATTTCAACTTCGGCAACAATATTTCGGCTGGCGGTACCGTTGCATCCGCGTCCCTTAGCCTTATCGGAGGCTCACCCGGAAGCGCAAGCCCGGACACGTCCACTCCGGCAGTGCAGATTCTCGGAACGAACAGCATTCAAGGTTACGGGCAGCAGCCCTCAACGAACACTTTGAATTTGTATACCACTGGAACCAATTTTGGAATGAGCATCGGCAGCGGCACAACCTTCGAGAGCCTCTTTACGGCATCGAACGCCACCGGCCAGATGAACTTTGCTCAGACTCCTACGGTGAATGGAACTCCGCTGGTGATGCCAAACGATACGACGCTTGCCGTCAGTTCCGGAACGCAAGCGGCAAATAGCTGTTCCACCGCGGCTCCGGTCACCATAACAGGCGTGAACACCAGTGGGCCAGGCAGCCATATCAGCTCCGGCTATACGTCTGACCCAGCATCGCTAACCGGATGGGGAGCGGTGGGAGGGATGGTCTTCCATATCTGGCCCAGCGCGGCCAACACGGCGGCATGGGAGGTGTGCAACCAGACCAGCGCCTCTATCATTTACAGCGCAATCACCTTCTCGATTGGAGTGGAGTAGCCATGATCTGGAAGAGCGCTCTACTCGCGTGCGTGCTGATGCTGGCCGGAAGACAGGATATGGGGCCCGCGCAGACGGCGGCATTCGGCTCCTCATCTCCTCCAACATCTCCCAGCTTCGTTGGATACACCTACGTGTCGAACACGACGACGAATGTCTATACAACGATCACATCCCCGGCGATGCTTATAGGCCCTAACGAACTTCTCATCGCCTATTGTCGATCCGCAAATACTAATTCCAGCTCTGATCTTCCTACGGTCGCACCAACCGAAAACGCTACAGGAAGCTCATTTGTTGTTATCGGTACAGATGTAACCTCTGGCTATAACGTCGGCCAGATGGCCTACCTATATCTTGGGCCCGGTGCTACGGTAGCCTCAAGTACCTTTACCTGTACTCCATCCGCAGCAAGCAACTATCAGGCAATGGTCGTGCTGAAGTTTGCAGTCCCCGCGGTCTCTCTCAACACCTCTTCGACAACCATAGAAGACTCGACGCTCACCACAATTACGTCGGGCCAGTTCACCACAACCTCCGCGCCGACAATGAATATCTTCTGTGCTTCTGGAGGTGGTGGAGACTCCTTTTCCGCAGGAGATATCGCCGGTAGCACTGCGACGCTGGTAGCGGTGGATGAGCCGAGTCTCACCGATAGCGGAATGGTTGCGTGTGAGTGGAACACCTCCTCTTCCGTGGTGAGCGCAGCCACTGGAACCATGACTACTTCCGGCACAAACTATGTGGCGATTCTGGGAGCATTCAGCTATTGAGTCAACGCCACGGAGCGTTGTTGACACCATGAGCTGAGGAGCACGCAGAGATCGAAGGCAGCTCCTTTGGCAAATTGCGACTCCATCCGGGGTACCAGTGACGATGCGCGCATCGCATTTTGCAGCGTTGATGGGCGCTCCGAAGAGGGCTGGCAGTGACGCTTTCACTTGGGGGAAGCGCTCCTCGATGTTGAAGCATTGGGTACCTCGAAACTGAAGACGCCATAGCGGAGAGTGGTACCCACAACTCCTCCCGTGCAGATGGGCCTCCCAAAGCGAACGTGCTGGAACGCTTTCATGGCGTCCCGGCAGGTTGGCTGGCGGAAGACTCCGCGATGGGTCAAAGCACACATAGAAGTTCCGGCATCAGGCCGCACCTGCGCGAAAGAGCGATCTGACGGGTCCGCGGGGCCTTGTGGTTCGGGCAGTTCGTGCTGGAGAGTTTTTCTTCGAGGGGGAAAAGAGTGATCGTAGCCAAGCGAGTGCAGAACATTGGAGAGGTGCGCATCGCACTGGACGCAATCGAGACGCGGTTGAGCGCGCGCGACCAGGTGGATGCGGAGCGGCGCAAGGTGGATGATGTGCGCGACGCCAAGCTACAGGAGATCCAGACCGAGTTGCTCCGGCGGACCGACACGCTGGAGACGAACTGGAAGAACTTCTTCGGCAAGGAGGGAGCCTTCCGCATGGTGACCGCGCAGATCCAGGCCCACGGAACCAAGATCGACCGCTTGATGGTCTACGGGGGAGTCGCCATGGGCGTCTTCCTGGTGCTGCAACTGCTGCTGCAGGCGGTGATTCAGGAGTACTTGAAGGGGGCGCACTGATGCGGGTGTACAGCGAGAGTGGGATCGAGTTCACCAAGAGCTTTGAGGGGCTGCGCACGGAGGCTTATCGAGACGCAGGCGGAGTGTGGACGATCGGCTACGGGCACACCGGGCGGGAGGTTCATGCCGGTTTGGCGTGGACGCCGGAACAGGCGGAGGAGGCGCTGCGGTGCGATGTGACCGAGCCAGTCTCCTTTGTGAACAACATCGTCAAACAGCCCCTGGAGCAGCACCAGTTCGATGCGCTGGTGGACTTCTGCTTCAACTGCGGCACGGGAAATCTGGAGCGCTCCGAACTGTTGCGCAAGGTGAACGCCGGCGACATGCAGGGAGCGGCGGCTCAGTTTGGCCTGTGGGTGCATGATGCGGCCGGTGCGACGTTGCCTGGACTGGTGGCCCGGCGCAGGGCGGAGGCCGCGATGTTCCTGGGTCAGGCAACGGCCGAGGAGGCGAAGGGATGAAGGATAAGGAGACGCAGACACAGATCATCGCCTTGGTGCTGATCTTCGGCGCCGCAGTCACGATCGGCCTGG
>JAKART010000098.1 GCA_021819255.1 Acidobacteriota bacterium | reverse complement strand
GCTATGGAAAAACTGCGAACGTAAGCTGAACACCAGCCTGCAAATGGTCCACCTGGCCTTCCTCAAGCTGCTGCTCAAGAGATCGTAAACAGGTTCTAAAAGAACTAGAGCGGCGTAGATGACCCCTAGCCTCTCTTTAGAATCAGTAGCATACAGGGCGGGCCTTCTTGTGTTCCCTGATTTGTTCCCTCATTTTTGACCTCTGCGGCGGTTCACGACCTTTGGGAATGCGACCATTACCTCACCCCGAAACTGCTCTACACACCGTGACCCTTTTCCTGTTTTTCCAGTAGAAGATTTATATAACTCAATATGAATCTATTACTTACAATCTTTGCTTAAATGGCTTCCTCCCCGCGCACTCGAACATTATTTGGCTATTCTATAAAAAAGGCTCGACAAATATGAGCCAATTATGTAATAGTGTGTGCAGCCTGAGATTTGGCGCACAAGCACAGGGAGGCCTTAATGGAATCACCGCTATTACCCGGACTGGAAGAGAGCGAAGCTCCGCCGGACCCGAATCAGCCTCAAGGTTTCAAGGAGAAAAAACGGATGCCACGCGGAAGACGCCCCAAAGCGGCCCTCGCTCCCAAAAAGGTGGAGCGTCAGGAAGCATTGAAGAACCGCATCGTGGGCCTGTCGGAGGAACTTACCCACGCCGGCTTTGCTGACCTGCTCACCCCCCTCGTGCCTATCAAGCCCGTCGCGCCGGAAGTGATCGATCAGAAGACCGAAGCCCGCATCGGCCATGTCGAAGAGACCCTGGCGGTCTACCTTCAGCGGACATCTATCAAGGATAATCTCTCACAGCGCCCGCCTTTTGACCACATCGCTGACCCTATCTATCGCAGGCTGATGCGGGATTTCATCGTGGGCGCACAGATGCCCGAAGTGAAGATTGCGGCCCTCGGCGATTCCAGCGGTCGCATCAAGTCGCTTGATGAGCCGGGCATCCTCTATAGCATCATTGACGGTTTGCAGCGCTCCTGGTGCTTCTCAACGACGGTTCTGCTTGCCCTGCACCGTGACAAGCTGGTGACCGACCGCTGTATCACGGTAGAGGCGTGGGATTACTTCCGGCAATTTATCGAAAAGCTGGGCGATCCCCAAACTGCAACGCGGACCCTGCTGGGTCGGACGATCCGGTATGAGATTTACTACAACATCGACCTCGAAGGCCTGCTGCACTACATGGTGACCTTCAACACCGCGCAGCGCAGCATGAGCCTGAAGGTACAGCTTGAAATCATGCGCCGGCCGCTAATCGATGAAATCGAAGCCGCCGCCGGCATCAAGATCTTCCGGGACACACAGGACATCGAAGGTACAGGCAGGACGCAGAAGCCTAGGGATCAGTTCGCGGCATCAGACATCGCTGTCGCAGCGGAAGCATTCATCACGAACAATGCTCAGGCATCACAGAAGGAAATCGCCGAAGACCTTTTGGAAAAAGATAGTGGCTACACCGCAACTGGCGTGGACGTGGGTGACATCACCGACGTTGTCTACATGCTTAAGCGCGTCGCCCAGGATGTCCATCCATTGATGCTCCTCGTGTATGACGATGAGCCGGGCAAGAAGTTCTACTTCTCCGGCGGTGGCACCTTTCTCACAGGCTTCGCTGCCGCTTGCGGATATGTGCGTAACCGCAACAACATGAAGATGCTCGAAGGCGCCCTAGAAAAGCTCATCCTGCTGCTCAAGCAGCCGAGCGAAGATCCGTTCGGCCTCGAAGAATACCAGGAGCTAATTAAGAACATCACGTCCTCGCGCGGCAAGATGATGCGCCGCCTTGTCTATGACACGTTCCTCCGGTTTTTCCTGGGGACCACAACCCGCTTGGAGTGGACGGATGCGTACCGCTCGCTGAGCTTGACTTAAGGAAGGAGCCCTACATGGCAAATTTTACTGTCAGGGTGGAACTGCATCAGGACGCCCTTACCGACTACCAGACCCTTCACGCCGCGATGGAGCGGCAGGGATTCTCGCGGCTGATTATGTCAGACGACGGGAAAGCCTATCAGATGCCATGGGCCGAGTACAACGGTTCGGGAAACCTTAACAGCGCGCAGGTGCGAGACATTGCCCGCACGGCAGCGAACACCACCGGCAAGGCCAACGCGACGTTTGTCACTGAAGCTCAAACACGCGCCTGGATCGGGCTTCAACAGCAGTAAGAACAAAACCAATTTCACGGAGGCAGCATATGGCAAAACACGACGAACTCATCATCGAGAAGCGGGATGATGGCCGCTGGGACATCAGGAAACCTCATGCCGAGCGTTCCAGCGCTATCGAAGATACGCAAAAAGAAGCAATTGGCCGGGCCAAGGAACTTGCCCCTGAAGGCGACATCAAGGTCAAAGGCCTGAACGGAAAGTTCCGCCATATTCAGAAGGGATGAAGGGCAGGGGTATGCCAGAGACAGGGAGGCTTTAATGGCAACAACTAATGCAATCACCATGAAAAGAGGCGCTATGCCCAACCGTGAATGGGAAGCGACGTTTAGGAGCTGGGGCGCCGCTCCCGGCACAACGGAAACGACCAAATGCGATAACGCAGAGCGCGCGGTTCGTAAAGCCATCGCCGCAGACCCCAAGCTCAATGCGAAAAGCCTCACGGTGTTCACGCAAGGCTCCTACGCCAACCGTACCAACGTGCGCCAGGACAGCGATGTTGACATCTGTGTTATGTATACGGGTGCATGGTTCACCGACTACTCGATGAGCGACGGGGTCGGTGACGCCGCGCTTGGATACGTAACTGGAGGCTATTCCTACAGCGAATTCAAGAACGATGTGGAAGCCGCCCTCAAATCCTACTTCGGCAAGGACTCGGTAACTCGTGGACGCAAGGCATTTGATGTACACGCCAATACCTACCGTATCGACGCCGATGTAGTACCGGCGTTTGAGCACCGGCGCTTCCATGGTACGCCGCAAAGCCACTGGTATGACTCGGGGACGGAAATACACTCGGATAAGGGCGTCAGCATCATCAACTGGCCGCAGCAAAATTATGACAACGGCGTGCGGAAGAATGATGAAACCGGCCGTCGCTTCAAGGCGGTGACCCGGATTTTGAAGCGCCTGCGCAACGAAATGGCTGATGAGGGATACGTCGCTGCCGAACCCATCCCTTCTTACCTGATCGAGTGCCTGGCGTGGAATGTCCCCAACGAAGGCTACGGTCATGACACGCTCTGTGCCGATGTCCGTTGGGCCATTGCTCACCTGTGGAACAACACACGCAAGGGTGCGGACTGTAAAGAATGGGGTGAAGTGAACGAGTTGAAATCCCTCTTTTGGACCGGCCAGCCTTGGACCCGCGTGCAGGTGAGCACTTTTCTGCAAGCTGCCTGGGACTACATTGGATTTGAATAAATATGAAATCCGAGCGTTACATCAAGGCAATCATCTACATCGCCGTGCTGGCATGGACCGTGGTGCTCTATGTCAACCATGAGACGATCCAGTCATCGTGGCTGAAACCGCTTTCAACGGTGATCACCGCGGTGCTCTATGCGGTGATGGCTTTCGATCTCTGGCTTTGGAAGTTGCCTTTCCTGCATGACTGGTTCGTCAAACGGCCCGTCATCAGCGGGATCTGGAAGGTCGAAATCAAGTCGAATTGGGTGAACCCGGCAACTGGAGCGCACATCCTTCCAGTGGAAGGCTATATGGTCATCCGCCAGACATTCTCCACTCTCAGCATGCGGCTGCTGACTGCCGAATCCAGCTCTGAACTTGTCGGCACCGAGATCGTATGCTCTGCCGACGGCCTGTATTGCGTGAGCGGCGTCTACCGGAATGAACCGCGCTTTGAAGTCCGGGACAGGAGTGTCATTCATTATGGCGCGGTATGGCTAAGGATTTCCGACGAGCCGCAAAAGAGCATTTCTGGCCACTACTGGACCGATCGCGAGAGCGCTGGCGAGATCCATCTAACGGATCAGCGCACCAGGAAATTCCAGACCTTTCAATCGGCCAAGGCATATTACGCGCAGAATCCCCCTACCAGATCTGCCGCGCACAGCGAGTAGCAGAACACCAACAGCTCCTTGCAGGTTCAAATGAAGACAGGATTACTTCTCGGCGCAGGCTTCTCGTATGGCCTCGGAATGCCACTAGCCCAACTTCCGCAGTTGCGCGGATAAGTTCCTTATTTGCAATGCGGGTATAGCGAAGTCTTCACTACAAATCCGCAAATTCGATCGCGGTGGGAAGTTCGAGTCCGAGTCGCTGGAGCAGGATAGCCTGGTGTTCGGTGGGGTGGCTGACGCAGCGTTTGCGGAGGGTGATGCCGGAGCGGGTGGGCAGCACCACCTCGACCAGACGGATCTGCTCGAGTTCGGCGAAGATCTTGCGTGGTTCGTCGCCGAGGCCAGCGTCGCGACACCAGCAGCCCAGGGTCTTCCAGAGCACATAGGTGAGAAAGCAGACCAGGATGTGGGCTTGCACGCGACGCTCAAGATGATGCCAGACCGGCCTGAGTGTCAGGTCGCTTTTGTGGATGCGAAAGGCAGCTTCGGCCTCGGTCAACTGGATATAGGCGCGCCACAGTTCCTCGCCGCTCCAGTCGGTGACGTTGCTGCGCAGCAGATAGCAACCCTCGCTCAGACGCGCCCAATCACGCCAGTCCTCGCGCTTGCTCCACTCCAGGTGGGCCGCGCCGCGCGCGTCGGTCTGGATGCGCACCTGAAACAGACCTGCGGCGCGGCTGTTGCGCCCCAGCAGCTTGCCCAACCGTTGCGCCACCAGCAGCGGGTCCTGCTTGTGCGCGCAGCATCTGGCGGCCAATCTCATCGTCATTTGATCGACATTGCACGGCCAGAAGAGATGGTCTGTAAGTTCTTGAAAAAGAATATGTTGATTACGCATGTATCCGATTGAGGCAGGTGTCGAACAGCACGGGGCGAACCAGATTTTGCCTGCTGGCCAGAACTACGAAATGCATCTTTCCTGGAAGTTCCGCAGCCGTCTTTGCTTGCTGGGCCGAGTTACGCTGACGGCAAAGGCCAGCGGAATCGTTGCGTTGTCTTCCACAAGTTCGCGTGCACAGTTGCAGCAATATTCTCGGGTGATTCCCGAAACCCACACCCAGTTTCTGGTCAAGTAAAATCGACAACGTTGCACCTGGCACTTGAATCCAGCCAACTCGCTCACAGTGCCCGAATGGACGATCTGCCCATTGGGGATCAGTGATAGAACGCTTGCTGCTGCCTCCCATGGGTGTCGATGGATCCTGCCTTTACGCCGTTCGCGTTCGACAGTTTGCCTTCTGGACCCAACAGGGCTCCAAAGACGATGCAACCCAGCACCAGCAGATAGCAGAACCCAACGAGCCATCGGTGCAGGCCTTAAGCTCCACCTTGCTGGCACCCGCCGCTTTGGCCACCGAGACCCCCGACTTCAGCGGCCATGCGGTCGCGTCTCTGGACCCCCACTCGAACTTCCGTCGATTTCGTCCCAGGACACCATTTTCCGTCCGCTGAGAACTTTGTCTCATCCGCCTGCTGCCACTGCAGGATCCAAGGCCCACCGGACTTCAGTGTTTTTCTTCACATATCTTCCCAGAAAGGTTCTTTTCCGGATTTCAATGCACAGGACTGCGTATTCCGTTGATGTGGGCACCGGATTACGTTGATGTGGGCAGGACGTCGGAGCGAAGCGACGCTGGTTGCTTTAACAGTAGTCAGGCTGCCCACATCAGGTCAAGAAAAGAGTAGATGAAGGGTGCGCGACATAAAAGTGGAGGTTACGCCGCACGGCGGGATTCCCAGTAGTCCTCGAATTGGCGGTTGAGATGGCAGCAGCGGAGGGCAACGATGGCGTTGGCGCCGCGGACGGTCCAGAACATGCCGGACTGCTTGAGCCGGGAACCGATTACGGATTTGCATCCTGCTTCGATGACGCCGAAACCGACAAACAAGTGCTGGCGGCGGAACCTGGGGTAGCGCATACGGTCGGCATTTCTCTCAAAGTAGGCCGCCTCCATGCGAACCTTCTCGGCTGCTCCGGGGCTGCTGGGATCGATGGAGCGGAGACGGAGAACAAGTCTTTCGATCTTTCCCTTGTCGAGCAGCCGCTGATGTTTCTTCATCCACGCCTTCTGCTGGACGGCGTCATTGGGGTGCAAGCGGCGCGACAGGTCCCACAGGTGTTGCCGGGCGTGATAGAGATCGACAATCTCGATGGCTCCCGGGAAGTGCAGGCCGGCGAGATTCCAGATCCACTCGGCACCGTCGGCCAGGACGACTTTCTTGGCAGCGCGATCCCAGCCGCGTTGGGACGCTTCGAAGTAGATGCGTTTGCCAAATTCCTCGGCGGTCTCGATGGCTCCGGTGCAGGTGGTCGTGTCGGGATCGCGAATCGCATGGCCTTCCTTGTCGTAGCTGGTTTGGGTGAACACGCACCCTAGCTTGACCTCCCGCGTATGGGCCGGCACGCCGTCTGCCTTGCCTTGGCGGCCCACGGTTTCTTTCTTCACCACCGGCACTCCGGTGCCATCCATTTCCACATAGAGAACCGGCATCAGCTTGCCGGCGAGAACGGGCAGATCGAGTTGCATGGCCTTTTCGATCTCCTCTCGCCGGCAACGGGCGATGTCTTCTCCGATAGCTTCCGCGGCGCGCTCCACGGACTTGGCGGTCACTTCCACGCCGGCGAGGACCTTCATCTGTTCCCGCCCCTGATCGAAGGGCGCCTGCTGGCCCACCAGCGCCTGCATGCGGCGCACGCCAGGCGAGAACTCCGTATCCTCAATGTCCAGCTCCGCATCGGCGGGAAACTGGCCTTGATGGCAGTGCGGGCATAAGTAGTAGGGACGCAATACTTCCGCGGCGCCCAGTGCCGTCAGCACCGACTTGGAACGTAATTCCCGGTAATGCGCCTGTTGGCCGCAGGGGTAAGGGACGGCGCGCTGGTCCGGGGCGGGCTCGGGGAACTGCAACAGTTGGCTGAGAGCCGCGGCTCCGGCCCGATGCATACCGGCGCGCAAGGCCATTTCCACTGCCTCCAGATCCATACGCCCCGTCTGCCTTCGCGCGGCGAAGACGCGGCCCAGCAGCAGGGCTACTTCGCGCGCGACCTCGGCTTGGATCGCCGCGACCGTTTTTTTCCTGTGTCGTGAGCGTATCTTCCACGGGCCGGGCGCGGCAGATCTTTTCGTTGATATCGACCAGCTCACGGCTCAGCTCTCGATAACGCTGGAACCCGGCAATCTCGCGCTCCGCCTTTCGCTGCGCGGCCACGGTGGCAAAGGTCTCGGTAACCGTCTTGCCGCCTACCTTGTACGTCAGTCTCAGGTTCGGGCCATGACCGGGGTCGCCGGACTCATGGCAATGGCAGTTCGGGTTGCCGCAACGGCCTCTGGTCGCCGAGATGGACCCGGGGCGGAAGTCGCCGAGCAGCGCGATCTGCTCGATCAGTCCAGAGCGGCGGTTTTCAAGTTCAGCAAGCCAATCGGTCATGGGGCACTCTCCATTTGCCTAGCGTATCAGATACGCTAGGCAAATAGGTAAAAAGAGAGAAACCGCAACGGGCTTCACTTTTACGTCGCACACCCGAAGGTGGGCTGCTTCACTGGCCTGAGCCGGCGGAGGGAGAGAAGCGTGTGCAACTGAGCCGGGAGCAAGTTGCTCTGCTGATCGGAGGCATCGATCTGGCTCAGACCAG
>JAKART010000097.1 GCA_021819255.1 Acidobacteriota bacterium | reverse complement strand
GCTTCCAGCCGCCGCGCCCGAATTCCACAAAGAATCTCGTAGCTGATCGTCCCGCTCCAGGCGGCGTGGTCGTCGGCGGTCACGCCCTCGCCCAGCAGCACCACCTCGCTGCCCACCTCCGCTCCCTCGATCTGCGTGATGTCCACGGTGGTCAGGTTCATGGAAACTCTGCCCACCACCACCGCTCTTCGCCCTGCAATCATCACCCAGCCATTGCCCACCCCAGAGGAAGCCGCCCTGCGCAGCCCATCCGAGTAGCCCACCGGCAGCAAGGCCAGGCGTAGCCGCGATGCAGCCGTAAACGTGCCGCCGTACCCCACGCTCTCTCCCGCTTCAATCTCCCGCACCCCGATCACCCGCGTCTTCCAGGTCAACACCGGCTGCAGCCGGGGCCGCAAAACGCCCCCGGCGGTGGGAATACAGTAGCCATACAAGGCGATCCCGGCGCGAACCATCACCCGCGACCCCTGGCTCCGCGCCAGCTCCCGCATCCCGGCCAGGGTCCCGCCCTCATCCACAGCGGAACTGGCCGCCAAGTGCAGCCACGCCGGCCGAACCCCCTCCGCTGCGGCAATCTGCACCGCCTGGGCAAATCTTGCCTGCTGGCGCGGCGTCTGCTCCGAGCCGGCCACCTCTGCCGAAGCCAGATGCGACATCACCCCCTCACAGCGCACCCACCGAGAGCCCGCCAGCCGCCGGGCGACTGCTGCAACCCCAGCCGGATCCACTCCCTGCCGGCACATCCCGCTGTCAATCTCCAGATGAACGGCAACGGCCTGGCCGGCGCCCGCCGCGGCCCGTTCCAGCATCTCCACATGCCCGACCGTCCAGATCACCGGCGTCAGATCCTGCTCCACGACCCGCTCGCAGTCCTCCGCCTCCAGACCACCCATCACCAGCACGCGTATCCTCTGCCGGGACGTCCCAGGCTCCGCGGTTGCATCCGCCCCGCTGCGTTCCGAAGCCGCCAGCCCCTCCACCGCCCGGCGTACCCGCGCTCCCTCCTCCACATCCGCCACCCCCAGCCAGCCCAGCCCGGCCTGGGCCAGAATCCGCGCAACCCTCACCGCATCATGCCCATAGGCATCGGCCTTGACCACCCCCAGTACCTCTGCGCCCCCCGGCAAGCCCACCCCATCCTCTCCGCCCGCCAGCGCCTGCACCGCGCGAAGATTCTCCACCAGCCGCCGCTCGGAGATCTCAACCCAACTTTTCATCCACCTATTATCCACGCTGTGTTCACGCAGCCAACCGCGCGGCTGTTTGCCCGGCCGGCCACGGAGAACGTTCTCCGTTGTGAGTCCATCGGCAGGCGCGGGGTACGAATCCGCTCGAATCGCGATACCATCAAATCAGCCGTATGGAATGGACTGGAACAGTAGCGCAGCCTTCGCCTCTGCCCACGGCAGACGCGGCTACAGCCCGGGGCGCGGATTCCCGTAGCCCGGATGCCGGCAACGCCGAGCGGCGCGACTTTGCCTAGCGGCGAGGACCTCCACGCCCCAGCCCGCGTTCTTCCCAATTCCTGACGGAAGCCGAGCTTCCAAATTCCTGACCCTGCAACTTTTCCTGATCTCTGAAGCTCTTTCTGCCCTCTCCCGATCTTCTCTTCCGCAACTGCATCAATCCCCGCGCCTGGCGCAGGAGGAGCACCCCATGTTTGAACGTCTCGACCAACTCGAAGCCCGCTACGAAGAGCTGAGCCTGCAACTCTCCGATCCGAAGATCGTGAACGACCAGGAGAACTTCCGCAAGGTGGCCAAGCAGCACCGCGACATGGAGCCTACCGTGGAGAAGTTCCGCGAGTACCGCAAGCTGCGCAGCGCGATCGCCGACGCCCAGGCCATGCTCGCAGACAGCGATCCCGGTCTGCGCGAGATGGCCCAGGCCGAGTTGGAGGAACTCCGGCCCCGGCTGGCCGCCTGCGAGGAGGAGCTCAAGATCCTGCTTCTACCCAAAGATCCCAACGACGAGAAGAACATCGTTCTGGAGCTGCGCGCCGGCACCGGCGGCGACGAGGCCTCGCTGTTCGTAGCCGAGGTCTTCCGCATGTATCTGCGCTTCGCCGAGCAGCACAAGTGGAAGGTGGAAATCCTCTCCCAGACCGAGTCCGACGTGGGCGGCCTGAAGGATGTCACCGCCATCATCGAAGGCGAGAAGGTCTACTCCCAGATGAAGTACGAGTCCGGCGTGCATCGCGTGCAGCGGGTGCCGGCCACCGAGACCCAGGGCCGGGTCCACACCTCCGCCATCACCGTGGCCGTGCTCCCCGAGGCCGAAGAAGTGGACATCAAAATCGAATCCAAAGACCTGCGCATCGATACCTTCTGCTCATCCGGGCCGGGAGGCCAGTCCGTCAACACCACCTACTCTGCGGTTCGGATCACCCACCTGCCCACCAACACGGTGGTGAGCTGCCAGGATGAGAAGTCACAGATCAAAAACCGCGAGAAGGCGATGCGGGTGCTGCGCTCCCGCCTCTACGAGGTGGAGATGGAGCGCCGGCACCAGGCCCTGGCCGCCGAGCGGAAGCAGCAGGTGGGTACCGGCGACCGCAGCGAAAAGATCCGCACTTACAACTTCCCCCAGAACCGAGTCACCGACCATCGTATCGGCCTGACCAACCATCAGCTTGGGATGGTGATGGAGGGCCTGCTGCAGCCGACCATCGACGCCCTCATCGCGCACGACACCGCCGAACGGCTGAAGGCGCAGGGTGCGGCTGTCTGACGCAGCGGTTTCCATCTTGATGCGGCGCGCCCCAAATCACCTCCCGACGGAGGGGCCTTCCGCTATCCTCGCCAGATGGGCCCTTTTGCATCGCTGCTGATCGCCGCCTTTGCCGCCGCAGGTCTTCACTCGGCTGGGCTCCGATCCTTTACCCACCACTCCTACGGCCATCCGCCCTTTACGCTGCAACAGGCGCTCAGCGCTCCTTATGCCACCGATCTGACCGCCGCTCCCGAAGGCAACCTCTTCGCCTGGGTGGAGGATGCCCAGGGCCGGCATAATCTGTGGGTCGCTCGCGGAACCGATCCGAGCCAGCCCCGCCGGCTTACCCACAACCTGCAGGACGACGCCCAGGATATCTCCCAGTTGGCCTGGTCGCCGGACGCCACGGCTATCGCTTACACCTACGGAGCCGAGCGGGGAGCCAACGGAGAGCCTGCCAATCCGGCCCATCTCCAGCACCCCACTCCGGTGGAAGTGCGAGTGCAGTGGCTGGATGGAAGGTCCGCCGTCATCGGCCCGGGACGCTCACCGCTGTTTACCCGCGACGGACGCAGCCTGATCTTTTTGCATCAGGGCAAGATCTGGATCGCCGCCGCCATTGCTCCTGGATCCTCATCCGACTCCACTGCCAACCCCGCCCACCAACTGGTCTTCGACCGCGGCAGCGCCGGCTCGCTCACCCTCTCTCCCGACGGTCATCTGCTGGCCTACATCAGCCAGCGCAGCGAGCGCAACGAACCCTCCCACAGCTTTCTTGCGCTCTATGACCTTCAGGCCCATACGCTGCGTTTTCTGGATCCCACCACCAGCGATGACTCTGCCCCCGTCTTCTCGCCGGATGGGACCCGGATCGCCTGGCTGCGCTCGCCCTTTGTTCAACCCCGAGAGTTCGCCAATCCGCGCACCTCGCCCAATCCCTGGTCGATCCAGATCGCCGATGTGGCCACGGGCAAGGCCCACACCGCGTTTACGCCGGCGGCCAAGCAGCCGGGGAGCGTCCTTCCTCACCTCTCCACGGGAGAGCCGTACCTGATCTTCGCCACCAACAACTCCATCGTCTTCTACAGCGAGGCCGACGGATGGGTTCATCTCTATCAGATTCACCTCAATGGCAACCCCGGCGTGGAGTGGCTAACGCCGGGTCGCTTCGAGGTAGAAGATGCCACCTTGAGCCCGGATGGCCGTTCCCTGATCTACAGCTCCAACCAGGTAGCCGCTCAGCCGGCTGCCCGCAACGGAGTTCGACCCGGCTCCCAGCGGCTCGACGAAACCGGCACGGCGCACGGCGACCCTGCCGATCAGGACCGTCGCCACCTCTGGCAGGTGGACCTCGCCCATCCCGAGATGTCTCCCGTGGAGTTGACATGGGGTGCGGGCAATCAGACCAGACCTCAGGTCAGTTCCGGCGGAGCCCTGGCCGCGCTGGTCTCCGATGTACGCACTCCCATGCATCCGGCCCTGATCACCCCCGTCTCGGGGGCCGAGGCGACCATCACCCCTCTGCGCCCCGATTTTCTGCCCGCGGACTACCCCGCCGCCGCCTTCGTCACACCCCGCCAGGTCTTCTTCCGCAGCAGCGACGGACTCCATCTGCATGGTCAGCTCTTCACCCCGGAGAACCCCGCTCCCGCGCACACCTTGCGCGCCGCAATCCTCTTTGTCCACGGCGGTCCCGAGCGCCAGATGCTGCTGGGCTACCCGGCGATGGACTACTACTCCAACGCCTACGCGATGAATCAGTATCTGACCTCGCGGGGATTTATCGTTCTCAGCGTGAACTACCGCTGCGGCATCGGGTACGGCCTGGACTTCCGCACCTGCCAGAACGCCGGCGCCGACGGCGCAGAGGAATACAACGATGTTCTCGCCGCGGTCCGCTATCTTGACTCTCTGCCGGGAGTTGATCCCCACCGTATCGGCATCTGGGGCGGTAGTTACGGCGGATATCTCACCGCCCTGGCGCTGGCCCGCAACTCCCATCTGTTTGCCGCTGGAGTTGACTTCCACGGCGTCCACGACTGGAACCTGGAGGACAACGCCTCCGACTGGAAGCAAGGTAGCTTCGCCGCCATGGACACGATCACCCAGCGGGCGCGCGCCAGCTCCCCCATGGCCTCCCTCCATCTCTGGCGTTCGCCGATCCTGCTGATTCACGGCGACAATGACCCGGATGTTGCCTACGCCCAGACACCCATCCTGGCCGAGGCCCTGCGCGCCCATCACATCCCGGTGGAAGATCTCATCTTTCCGGACGAGGTTCACGGCTTCCTTCTGCATCGCGACTGGCTGGCAGCGTATCGGGCGGAGGCAGCGTTCTTCAAAAAGACACTGCTGCCCTGAGAGACAGAGGTTCGAGCGTGCGCGGGAAGGAAGGTTCGCGGGATATTTGTACGGCGTGATTTCGGTTGCGCCTTGAGCATTTTCCCTGAAGGTGTAAGCAAGGGGAACGACTCCTGTGGGCGTTTTCCTCAATGAAAACGCCACGGAACGCCCGCTTCCGTACACCCATCATCAGGGAAAATGGTCTTGAACGCCGATGAGGGGCCGAGCTTCGTTGATCCAGACCTCGTTGATCCAGGCCGCGTTGATCCAGGCCGCGTTGATCCAGACCGCGTGGCTGCAATCCCACATCTCAAAATGCGAGATGTGGGGCACATCCCCTTTTACAGAACCCACAACTTCGCCCGCAGCACGTTGCCTGTTCCCATTCTCATCCACGAAGCATTTCCAGTGCAGGTGCAAAGGGACGCCCGGGCTTCGACGGCTCCGCATGACACCTGCAGGGAAGTTGCTTCAGTCGCGATGGTCGTCCAGTTCGCCAGTGTAGGTCGACTTGAAGACGGAATCATCGGCTACCGCGGCCTCCTGGCTCGAGCGCTCCGGCGCGTCGCTCTTGATGGTCACCTGCACATGCGCTGAGACCTCGCGATGGAGCTTGATGGGCACATGGAACTCGCCCACGCTCTTCAGCGGCTCCTCCAGATGAATCTTGCGGCGATCCACCTTGTAGCCCTGCGCCTCCAGCTCCTGCGCGATATCCATGGACGTGACCGACCCAAAGAGATGGTCGTTCTCGCCCGCCTTGCGCTCGAAGACCAGCACCAGATCGTTCAGCCGGACCGCCAGATCCTCGGCTCCGCCTTTCTCCGCGGCGGACTTGCGGATCGCCGAGGCCTTCATCTGCTCGATGACGGCCTTGTTGGCCGGCGTGGCCTCCATCGCCAGCTTGCTGGGCAACAGATAGTTCCGGCCATAGCCGGCGGCTACCTTGACCACATCGCCGCGGTGACCGAGTTTGTTTACATCCTCTTTCAGAATGACTTCCATCACAGATCTCCAGGTTCATCGAGGCGCTGCGCAAAGCCGCCTCGGGGTAGGCGCGCCAGGGCGCGGGGAAACTAATACTTGGCCGCAAAGGGCAGCAAAGCGATCGCCCGGGCCTGCTTGATGGCGCGCGTCAGCTTGCGTTGAAACGGAGCGCTGGTGCCGGTAAGACGGCGCGGGATGATCTTGCCGCGGTCGGAGACGAACTGCTGCAGCAGACGCACATCGCGGTAGCTGATGGTATCGATCTTCTCCACCGTGAACTTGCAGACCTTCTTGCGGCGGAAGAACTTGCGCCCGCCGGCGCCTGCCCCGGCTCCGGCACCTGCTCCGGCCCCTGCCGGACGCGGCGGACGGCCTCCACCCGGACGGGAACCCTGATATCCGGTGCGCGCCGCAGGCGCGCCCTCATTGCTGGTTGCAGCCGGCGCTGCCGGTTGTACTGTCTCATCAGCCATTTTGCTCATCCTTGGTCTGCCCCCGGCTCATCGAGGCCGGCGGCCGGTTCTGCCGCTCCTGCTCCAGATCCGCCAGGGGATCTCTGGACTTGATCTCCGCTTTGGCTTCCGCCAGCTTCACCGGACGGAAGAGGAGATCGTGGAAGCATCTTGCGGCGTTGGTGTGGTCCTGTCAGCGAACGGAAGGAGATCCATCCTGTCCGCAGATTCCATGGGGCGCGGCCTCAGGAGGCTGCCGCGGTCTCCGCGGCTTCCGCGGCCACCTCCGGCGCGGCCTCCGCATTCACCTGCGGCTGAGCGCTGCGCTTCACATGCGCGTCGCGGTGGGACTTGATCTTCGCCACCCGCTTGTCTTCCTCATCCATGCGCACGGTGATGAACTTGATCACCTGTTCGGAGACGCGCAGACGGCGCTCGATCTCCGCGATCAACGCGGCCGGCGACTCCACGATCAACAGAATGTAAAAGCCGTCGTTGAACTTCTTCACCGTGTACGCCAGACGCCGGCGGCCCATCTTCTCGGTCGCCTTCACCGTTCCGCCTCCGGCGGTGACGTAGCCGGAGAAGGTCTCCATGATCTTGTCGAGCTCAGCCTCTTCAACATCCGGCCGAACGATAAACATGATTTCGTAGCTGCGATTCATCATGACTTCTTTCTGCGGGGTTCTGCCCCGCACCGTTCCGGGATTGCCTTCCATCCGAAACCGGTGTGGAAGATTGTTCCTGCCAACCGACGATCAAAAACTTCTTGCCATCGCTTCCTGCTCGCTGCAACCACTCCAAACTACAACTCCCGGCGCGCCGCTCAAACCCCGGGAGGGGCCTGCTCCTTGCGATTGAACTCGTTCATCGCCGCGGCTACGCCCTTGCTCAGCACCGCCTCCACCGCGCGCACCGCACGGTCCAGGGATGCGTCCAGCTCCTCCAGCATCGGCTTGCGCATGGGAGCCAGAAGAAAATCCTTCCCGCCGGATTTGACGATCTCTCCTGTCTCCGCCGGCGGCCTGCCAATCCCGATCCGGATGCGCGTCCATTCCTCTGTCCCGAGAACACCGGAGATGGACTTCACTCCGTTGTGCCCGGCCGCTGAACCACGCTCGCGGATGCGAATCGTGCCCAGAGGAATGTCCAGCTCGTCGTACAGGACGATCAGATCCTGAACTCCGAGCTGAAAC
>JAKART010000096.1 GCA_021819255.1 Acidobacteriota bacterium | reverse complement strand
TCCTTACTCACGTGCGGTTGGCTTTGCCCGAGCGTCAAGCCAAGAGCCGCACCCGTTCGACTGTACGTCTTCTCCTCGTCAGGCTCGCCAAGGAAAGTCTCCGGCCACGGAGCTACGAGTCCACGATTCAGGGTGCTCGCAGGAACTCAATCGACCTTCGCCTCCCGGGTTGATTACTTTTGGGTTTTTCCTGTCCTCGCTAGTAGCTAATTCATCAATGAGAAGAGAGATGCTCACAGCTTCTAACATCACAACTTCAATCTTCTCAGCGATCATTTGAGAAATTTCTCTGCTATGCTCTGGATACTCTGGAAGGATTTCTTCTCCAAGCATCGCTGCTGCACCCCTCCGGGTGCAAGCCTGAAGACTGAGATTGGAAGATGGCAAAACCACTACGTAGCGACGATCCGAATCCACCAAGCGTCCAGTTCCGGGACTTCGGTGTTCTTGATGACGGCAAGCGCAGCAAGGGCGCTGCCATCGCCTCCATCGCCATCAATGTCAGCCTGGCGGCCATGGTGGTGATCCTTGGCCTGATCATCAAGACCAGCCCAACGGTTGCCAAAGAGGTCGCCGTGCTGGTGCTGCCTCCGCCACCGCCCAAGCCGGCTCCCACCCCCGAGCCACCCCCCATCCGGGTGAAGCCGCTGCCGCCCACTCCCACCGTGGCGCCCAAAATCAAGATGCCCACCCCGCCGGTACCGCCTCCGCCGACGGTAAAGCCCTTGCCGGTACCCCAGCCAAAGCCCCTCGATCTGCCTCCGGCTCCGCCCAAGCGCGTGATCCCGCCGCCGGCTCCGGTGCATGTCAATCTGGGAGTGGCATCGGCGGCCTCGGTTCCCAACCATGATGCGCACCCCACGGCGGTGCGCCTCGGTGAGGCCGCCAATCCGCTGCGTCCGTTGAGCGGTCCAGCCGTCTCCAACGTCAACCTGGGGAACGCAGGCATGGCGGGCATGAACCGCGGCAACACCGGCAACGGTCCTCGCGCCATGGCGGTCAACCTGGGCTCCGGGTCTGCCAACGGCAGCATGAATGGCCGAGATAACGCGGTCGGCCCCGTCCGTGGAGTGAGCCTGGGCAGCGGAACAGGCCCCATGAACTCGCGCAACTTTGCCGCCGTGAAGCCGGTCCGGCTGGGTTCGCCGCCGCCACCGCCCACACAGCGCCCAGCGGGTCTGGAGGAGCTTTCGGCTGCCACCCCGCCCAAGATCACCTTCAAACCCGAACCGGTCTACACCGAGGATGCCAAGCAGCATCATATCCAGGGGGACGCCGTCGTCAAAGTGATCTTCCACGCCAACGGCACCATTCAGGTTCTGGGCCTGGTCCACGGACTTGGCTATGGGCTCGATCAGCCGGCCGAGGAGGTCGCTCGCGCGATTCGCTTCCGACCGGCCCTGAACTCCGCAGGGCAGCCGATTGACTTCCCTACCAACGTGGTGATCCACTTCGTCATTAATAACTAATCTAGTACGCAATCTCCACAATTCTGCAGAGCCGTTGAGGCGTCAAGCTAACCTAGAGAGCCAGATACATTAGAACAGTCTCAAACAGAAACTGTTTGCGCGGAAGCCACCGAGTAGAAGCAGCGCCAACAATAGAGATAGAAACTTGTACCGGACCACAGAAGGAAAACAAACGACACGTACTGCGCGGACCACCTCCGCGGTGGACGCAGCAGGCAAGGAGTCCCAGAAGCCTATGAACCTCCCATCGAAATTCGTCACCGCCATGGCCCTCTCTGTTCTGGCAGCCTCGGCGCTGCACGCCTCGGTCTTCTCGCATAAAAAGAAGAAGCAAGAGATGGACCATCTTTATGGGCGCAAGCTCACACCGGCTCAGGACGCCTTGGTCAACAAGGCAATCGCTCGCGAGGCGGTCATCGTCAAGACCCTGCGGGCTCGCAGTCCGATCGTTGAGACCTACATTCAAAACATGCGCCCCGACCCGGTGATGGGCCAGACCGTCGAGAGCGATCAGCACTTCCTGGCGCGGGTGGACTTCGGCAAGGTGATCGGCGAAGAGGGCTTTTCCAATGGAGGACATGACAGAGCAGGACGCTTCCATCACTCTCTGGCCTACCTTACCGGCGTCTCCAAAGAGCTTCATCTGCGCTACAACGAAGCCGGCTTTGTGCGCATGATCGTCATCGACAGCACCGGATTTGACCGCAATCACTACCACTTCACCTTCCTGCGCAACGAGTTTCTGGGCACCGTGCCAACGGAAGTCTTCGACGTTGTTCCCATCAGGAAGGTTCCCGGCCGCTTCTTTGGCCGGATCTGGGTGGAGCGCGATGGCGGCAACATCGTTCGGTATGACGGCGATCTGGCCGGCGGCGAGAAAGACAACATCAACGAGTACTTCCACTTCAACTCTGTCCGCACCGAAGTGGCCGACAACCTCTGGCTTCCCACCGCCTCTTACATCGAAGAGACGGATCCGAGAAGCCCTGAGCACAGCCTCAAGTTCAAGGCGATCAATCAGATCTGGGGCTACTCTCTCAGCGTTCCCACCGCTGACCAGGATCAGGCCGACATCGAGGTGGAAGGCGCCACCGATGAGAGCCAGCAGAACGGCAATCTGAGCCCGCTGGGCGCCCAGAGGGCGTGGATCGAGCAGGCCGAAGACAATGTCATTGAGCGTCTCTTCTCCGCCGGTCTCATCGATGCTCCGAGTGACTTCGACAAGGTCCTTGCCGAGTTGGCGAACAACATCCTGGCGTACAACCAGATTCCCATCGACCGTCCCATTCGGGTTCGCACCCTGCTGACCGAGCCGCTCGAGTCCGTGGCCGTGGGAAATACCATCCTCATCTCCAAGGGCCTGATTGACACCACCGCCGTGATCACCTCTGACGGCGCGCAGCAGATGGGAAACCTCAACGCGATCCTGGCCTTCCAGGTGGCGCAGATCGTCCTGGGCCATCACATTGATACCAAATACGCCTTCAGTGATCGGCTGCTGTTTCCCCCCGAGTCCGCCTTCCAGCGCCTGCCCCTGGGCCACACCGATGCCGATGACACCGCCGCGGCCAAAAAGTGCCTTGAACTTCTCAGCGTCAAGGATCTGGCCGACGGCCAGCAGTACTTTGGCCTTTACCTGCAGCAGCTCCAGGCGCGCGAAAAGGGCCTCCACGCTCTCACCACGCCCCAGCTTGGCGACAGCCTGGTCAAGCCCGATGGCACCTTCTGGCTCCAGGCCATCCTGTCCAAGGCGCCCAAGCTCAACAACACTGACCTGAAACAGGTGGCCGCCGAGCCGCTCAACGCATTCCTGCGCAATGATCCCTGGACGGATCAGGTCATCAAGCTCGATGCCGCTCAGGAGCCTCTGTTGAGCGCCCGCGACAAGATGCCGTTTGAGCTCACCCCCGTCTCGGTCAACTTGTCCTACTGGAAGCCCCCCGTCGACCCGAACGCTCCTGCCGCTCCCGCAGCCGCGGGCGCTGCTGCCGCAAACGCTCCTGCCGCCCAACCGCACCCGTAGCGGCCGCTGCGCGGGCCCTGCTCTTCCTGGGGCCCGTGCACCCACTTTCTAAAGACACAGTCCAGGCCAGCCAAACCATGGCCTCGGCGGGAATCTAGACCATTTTCCCTGATGATGGGTGTACGGAAGCGGGCGTTCCGTGGCGTTTTCATTGAGGAAAACGCCCACAGGAGTCGTTCCCCTTGCTTACACCTTCAGGGAAAATGGTCGAGCCCTCCGCGACGTGTTGCGAGATCGCAATTGTGAGTTTTTTCTAAGCTATTCGAGCCTGTCGCTTGTAAGGCCTTCGAGATCTTCCCAGGTACCTTCAAAACTACTTGCATTATTAGAATTTCATCAAATATCACTGGTAATTCCTGTTAATCTTCATCTAAACTGAACGCGCAGATGATCCCTAAACTCCGGCCAGTGGAGGCCATCCATTGAAACGTACAGTCATTGCTCTGGCGATATGGATCGTGTGCTCTTCGTTGGCTCTGGGCCAGAACATGCCCGGCGCAACTCGCCTGGTGGATGTGCAGGCCGGAGGCACGTTCACCTTCGGCTACCCCGACTACACACCTCAGGACGCCCTGGGCTACGGACTCTTCGGTACCTTTGACTTCACCCCTCACTGGGGAGCCACCGTGGACTTCCACTCCATCGACATCCTTCAGCACTCCCCAGCCAAAGAATGGTCGATCGGCTACGGCGTTCGATACCACCGCACCTATGGCCGCTACAACCCATACCTCAATGGCCTGGCCGGCCGAGGCACGTTTGATTCCATAGCGCAGTTCTATCAGGGCAACACCAGCCTCGGCTATAACTGGCTGGGTTTTGGCGCCGGTGTGGATACCGGGATCTCCTCGCGCTTGAGCATCCGGCTGGGCATGGAGTACCAGAACTGGTTCACCGGTGGACTCAAGGGCCCGCCGAACAGCGGAGGCCCAGGCACGGACATCTATCTCCCCCACGGCCTGACGCCCATCCTGTATGAGGCGGGCATCGCGTATCACTTCACCGGTGGAAACCTCATCCAATAGCAGGATTTGCCCCGGAGAGCATCTTCCTTGCGCAGGGAGAACGGGATCTCAACTTCAGGCTCCCTCTCCAGCCTCCAACTTCCATGGCCGGTTCGCGCGGGCGCGTGGATGCAAGACGCTGCGGAATGTCCCGCGCAGCAAGATCAACCGCACAGAAGATGCTGGAAGCTGCTTCCCCGGCGCGCTGGTTCCAACTCTGGCGAAAGGACTCCGACCCTGTTGGCATGATCGGCCGATGAAGCTGCTCCCCTATCGCCGGCTACAAAAAAATCCTTCCGGCGCCGCGCAAATCGCTAAGCCGGCCGGGTGGCGCTGAACCCTTCGCCGTGGGCCTCTTGCCGTCCTCCAACCATCTTCACCGATCCGTCCTCCTGGTCCGCCCTCTTGGTCTGCCCTTTTTGGTCCACCCTCCTGGCTCTGGGAGCTGTCGGTTCGGCTCCTACCCCAACAGCGCGGAGCCGGAATGCCATCGCGCATCCGCCCGGAACGAGAGTCTACGGCTGCCCCTCGTGGCCTGAAACCTCAAAAAGCCCATAGGCCGCACCAAGGTGCGGCCTATGGGCCCGGTAGATCTGCGAAAGGTCCACAGCGGAGAAGAGCAGCAGAACGGTCTAGAAGTGGTAGGCCACGCCCAAGGCCGGAGTCATGAGCACGTAGTAACGGTTCGTCTGGGTCAGTCCAAATGGATTTCCCAACGTTGGCGTGCGCTGGGCGAAGGCGCGATACTCCACGCGGAGATCCCAGCTCGGGCTCAGCTCATAGGCCAGTCCCCCGCCAAAGATGAAGCCTGGCTGCACGCTCATCTTGAAATCCAGATTGGTGGTCTCATAGTTCAGAATCGGAATATAGAACTCTACGCCGATGCCGGCATCGATAAACGGGTTATAGCGCTTGTAGCTGCGCGTGTAGACGTAGGCGGCGCTAGCCTCTTCTGCGCGCACCTGCGACCGGGTGTTGGGCTCGGCGATCGCAAAGTACTTCAGCGAGTTCTGAAAGTAGGAGTAGTTCAGCTCCACCTCGCTGCGCGGCGTCATCATATAACGGTAGCTGGCCAGGATGCCCCCGGTGGATGTGGTGGTCATGGGATGAATATCCAGACCATAGACCGCGGGGGCGTATACCCCGAACAAGCTAATGCTGGCGTCCTGCCGGCTCTCCTGCGCGTGCCCCACAGCGGCTGTGCATAAACCCACCAATGCACCTAGCAACATCATCTTCTTCATGCTTGACGAAATCCCTTCGCATGCTCACCGCCGGCCAGGCTATCTCTGCGATCATCCAGCCGGTAAACGCGGCGCGCTTTTCTCCTAATTGTACCTGCACCGGACGCCATCCTGCGCGTCACCGTCGATTCCCGACCCTCGTTCCTGTTGGAATCTCTAGATAGACGTTTCAGGACGCATCCCGGTATCGCGTCATGCGCTCCCCGGCTCACTTTTTTCGGTCCTTCTCCAGCTTCTCGATGTGACCCGCATCCGCGCCTTGTCCGACGCATCGGCCGCAGAGCGCGAGACGAGCCCGGCGGACGCGGGAGGGCCAAGCAGGGAAGGCCAGGCAGGGAAGGCCAGGCAGGGAAGGCCAGGCAGGGAAGGTCAGGCAGGGAAGGCCGGGCAGGGAAGGCCAGGCAGGGAAGGCCAGGCAGGCTCATCCACCCGCTTGTCCCATCCCAAGACTGCGCGGCAAGCTCATCCCGGGCGGCCGGCCGCTACCCTCTGCCTTCCATCACGAAACAGAAGGGGTCACCGTGTTCCAGCGCGTGGGTCCGGACCACGCCCAGAAACTCCCTGGCGGCGTGCGATAGCGCCGCTCCGCGGCGATGAACCAGGCGCAGCTTGCGCTCGATCTGCAGCTCGGGGACCTCCACGGCCACCAGCGTTCCAGCCTCCAGCTCGCCCTCCACCGTCAAGCGCGGCACCATCGCCACCCCATTGCCACGCTGGACGAATCGCTTGATCGCCTCCAAAGAAGGCAGCTCCACCTCCATCTGGAGAGGAATCTTGCGCCGCTGAAAGGTCTCAATCACCCTCTGGCGCAGCGGCGACGGCACATTATGGGCCACAAACGTCTCTTTCCCCAAGCGGTTCAAAGCCGCCTTACCCGCCCTGGCCAGGGCATGCCCGGGAGCGACAACACACATCAGTTCGTCGCGATAGACCACAGTCGACATCACCTGCGGATCCGCCGGCCGGAAGCTCACCACGCCGATCTCCACCGTGCGCAACTGGACCTCGTCGGCGATCCGGCTTCCCAGCGTCCGCTGCACCGCCACCTTGATCCGAGGATGCTTGCGGCGAAAGGCATCCAGCACCGGCAACAGATACAGACAGGTGTACTCATTGGCGGCCAGATCCAGCCGGCCCTGATGCAGCGAGCGCAGGTCCACCAGCGCCGCTCCCGCATCCTTGCGCAGGTTCAGCATCCGCTGCGCATACTCCAGCAGCACCTTGCCCGCATCGGTCGGCTGGCCTCCGGCCCGCTCCAGCAGAGTCTCTCCCAACTCCGCCTCCAGTTTGGCAACCACCTGGCTCACCGCCGACTGGGTCCGGTGCAGACGAGCCGCCGCCCGCGAGAAGCTCCTCTCCTCGGCTACCGCCAACAAGGTCTCAAGTTGAAACAGATCCACGCGTTCCGGCTCCAGCAAATGTCAGCGATCGCGATAGATATATTAGAATAGTTAATATATCTAGCTATCAGCATAAGAGTACTTTATGATTCTGTCTAGCAGGAAAGGCCGCTCTCTCCTATGCCGACCGACACTCAGATCTTGATCTTCGACACCACCTTGCGCGACGGCGAGCAGTCCCCGGGATGCACCATGCACCATGCGGAGAAGCTACGCTTTGCCCATCAGTTGGCCTCTCTGGGCGTGGACATCTTGGAAGCCGGCTTCGCCATCGCCTCGCACGGAGACTTCCACTCGGTGCAAGCCATCGCGCGCGAGGTCGGCGGAACCGACGCAGCGCCCCGCATCGCGTCTCTGGCTCGCTGCAGGCGGGAAGATATTGAGGCCGCGGCGCGCGCCGTTCAACACGCCCGGAAGAATCGCATTCACGTCTTCCTGGCCAGCTCGGACCTGCATCTGGAGGCTAAACTGCGCATCACCCGCGCCCAGGCTTTGGATAACGTGGGCACGGCGGTGCGTCTGGCCCGCGCCTTTGCCGATGACGTTGAGTTCTCCACCGAGGATGGCACGCGCTCCGACCTTGAATTTCTGATTCAGATGATCACCG
>JAKART010000095.1 GCA_021819255.1 Acidobacteriota bacterium | reverse complement strand
GGGAACGGCTCCTGTGCGCGTTTTCCTCCATGAAAACGCCACTGAACGCCCGCTTCCGCACACCCATCATCAGGGAAAATGGTCTAAAGAGCTGCTTCCGTGCGTTCCGAAACCTCCTTTCGTGCCTCCCCAGCCAACTCCTTCGGTGGCGGTTCAACAAGTCTGCGCCGCTTATCTACCCGGCTTAGCAGCTCCTCGATCCGAGAGTTGATCTTCTCGGACCGGTCGATCGCAAAGGTTATCTCGGGAACCTGGCGGACGTTCATCCGCTGCCGAATCTCGCTGCGCACGTAGCCTCGCGCCGCCATCAATCCCGTCAGGGTCTCGCGCTCCTCCTGCTCCCCGCCCATCACGGCCACAAAGACCCGGCAACTCTTTCCGCCCGGGGCCAGAACCACCTCCGTGACGTGACAGGGAGAGATGCGGGGATCGGAAAGCTCCCCCTCGAGCATCGCCGTGATCTCTTCAGAAAAGGCGTTGACCAGGCGGCCCCGATGATACGTTCTGGCGCGTTGCTCGGGCATAGTGGACTCTTCAGGTTAGCACCCCTTGGGCATCCCCTGAGCCTTTCGCAAGGCAAAGTGAGCAAAAAGCTCCGGCCGGCGGCCCTCCCCTGCCGCCCCACCGTCTGCCGGCGCCAGGTCCCACGGAGGGCCTCGCCGCCGATCCTCTTGAAAGCAGACCTTTTCCAGGCTGGCTTCTTGCAGGATGGCTTCCATCCATCGCTGCAGTCAGTCTGCGGTGTCACAGCCCGTCTCGCCAGGCGCACGGCCGTCTCAGGTTCTCTCAGCCAAGCTCCTGATGCGTATCGTGTCACGAACCATCGTTCTCGATATAGCTATCCAGAATCTCACACCCTAACCCCACGCACAGACGCCGGGCGGCGGACTCCACCTGGCGCAACTGGCCACCCAGATACGCGCTGGAGCTGGAGATAGCCACCACCCCCAGAGTCGCGCGGTTCCACAGGGAGGCGTCGTCAAGCTCGGCGATGGAGATATTGAATCCATGGCGCAGCTTATCCTTGAGTGATCGCACCACCTGCCGGCGGTCCTTGAGGGACTGAGCGTGCTCTATGGAGAGCTCAAGCGTCAGGGTAGCGATGGGCATGGTCGCAAGAAAGGTCGCAAAAATGGTCGCAAGATCCGTTTCGCACTCCCTATCGGGCGGCGACATCCCTGGGCGCGGGGCCCGTAGACTTGCGCTCGACAAACGTAGGCAACACCAGGATGGACCTCGACTGCGCCTGCGTCTCGCCGGCCTTGGGATCGCGAATGCGCTCCAGTAGCGCGGTGGCTGCGGCGCGTCCCATCTCTTGCAAGGGTTGCCGCACGGTGGTCAACGGAGGGTAGTTGGTGGCCGCGCCGAGCACGTCATCGAAGCCCACGACGGAGACCCTCCTGGGCACCTCCACCCCAGCCTCGCGCAAGGCCACAACAGCTCCCATGGCGGAGAGATCGTTGAAGGCAAAGATGGCCGTAAATGGCGTCTGCGCCGCCAGCAGCTTGTGCGCCGCCACCCGCCCGGGGGTCGAGGTGGGATCGTCCCCCTCCAGGGCGACCACCAGATGAGGATCGATGGAAATCTGCAACTGCGCGGCAGCCCGCACGATGGCCTGCCAACGAATCTCGGTATCGGAGCTGAAGCTCTGCCCCTTGATAAAGGCGATGCGCCGATGCCCCAGCCGCTGCAGATGCTCCAACGCAAAGTGTGCCGCAAGATCGTGGTCCAGCTCGATACTCACCACCGATGCGCAACGCCGGTGACCGGAGACGACAATGGTGGGAACCGGCAGCTCCGCCTCCAGCGCCGAGTCCACGGCGATGATCCCCTCCACCGCTCGCGACAGCAATAAGGCCGGGTATTCGCGCAGTAGCTCCTCGCGATGATGATGGCTGACGACGAAGTAGAAAAACCCGCTGAGCAGCAGCACGTCTTCTATACCGCTCAGCACGGCGGCCGAATAGCCGGCGCTGATCTCCGGCACCATCACTCCAATGGTCTGCGAGCGCCGGCTGCGCAAGCCCCGCGCCAGGGGACTGGCCTTGTAGTTCATCTCGGCCGCCGCCGCCAGCACGCGCTTCTGCGTCTCTTCCGAGATACGGTATTTGTTTCCGGCGTTGTTGATCACGCGCGAGATGGTGGTCGGCGACACGCCGAGATGCTTGGCCAACTCTTTCAAGTTGTGCCCCGAGGTCATCTGTTTGACAGCGCTGATCTTGTGTTCTTCCGACATGGAAATGACGGCTCCGAGGCGCGGCTTTCTTTTCCGGAGCAGCGGAGGAACCGAACGTCTCGGCCTGCTCTGCTTGGACAGCGCCCGAAGAGACCTCTCCAGCGCTCCAACAAGCCTAACCGCAATCGGCGCAGCCGGACAATACCCTTCACGAAGCAAACATCCTGCGGGAGCAAGCGAAGAGCAGGAACTCTTCCTCCCCCGGACTCCCCGCTCGCCGTCCTGGATCTTCCGCCCGGCCGCTGCCCATCCCGGCCTGGATCCCGGAAGGGTTCCGGCTCCAACCCTGGAACGCTCACGGATTATGATGAGCCGTATGGACCGCTTCGATCTCTCGGCCTTGCAATCCGCACTCCGGTCGCGCCATTTTGACGGCTGGCTGTTCTACGACCATCACCACCGCGACCCCATCGCCTACCGGGTTCTGGGCCTGGACGAAAAGAGCTTCGTCTCGCGGCGCTGGTTCTACTTTGTGCCGGCTGAGGGCGAACCGCGCAAGCTGGTCCACCGCGTTGAGGCCGGCAAGTTGGACGGCCTGCCAGGCGGCAAGGAAGCCTATTCCTCGTGGCAGGAACTCGAACAGAAGCTCGAAGAACTTCTCGATGGCGCGACCACCGTCGCCATGCAATACTCTCCGCGCAACACCATCATGTACGTCTCCATGGTGGACGCCGGCACTGTGGAACTGGTCCGCTCTTTGGGCAAAGATGTGGTCAGCTCCGCGGATCTGGTCGGCCTGTTTGAAGCCGTGCTGACGGAAGCCCAGATCCTCACCCACTATGAGGCGCAGCGGCGCCTGGACGCTGTCCTCGCCTCAGGCTGGAGATACATCGGCGAGACCCTTCGCGCAGGAGCAGCCCTCAGCGAGTTTGACGTCGTGCAGTTTCTGCGCCGGCAGATGCGCCAGGCCGGTCTTTGGACCGATCATGGCCCCAACTGCAGCGCCGGCCCCAACTCTGCCGACTCGCACTATGAGCCCACCGCGGAGAGCGCTCGCAGCCTGCGCCATGGCGACTTTCTCCTTATCGACATCTGGGCCAAACTGGCCGCTCCGGACAATCCAGACCTGCCCGATCCGTCCGCCGTCTGGTATGACATCACCTGGACCGCCGTCATTGGACGCGCCCCCACGGACCGCGAGCAACTGATCTTCAATACGGTCCGCGACGCGCGCGACGCTGCGATTGAGGCCATCCAGCGCGCTTACACCGAAGGCCGGCCCATCGCCGGCTGGGAGGCCGACGACGCCGCCCGCGCCGTGATTCGCGAGGCCGGCTTCGCCGAGTTCTTCACGCATCGAACCGGCCACAACATTGAGGTGGCGTTGCACGGCAACGGAGCCCATCTGGACAACCTCGAAACCCATGACGAACGTCTCCTCCTGCCCAACACCTGCTTCTCGGTGGAACCCGGAATTTACTTCCCCGGCGAGTTTGGCGTCCGCAGCGAGATCAACATGATCACCCGTACCGGCAGCGCCACGGTCAGCGGCCCCTTGCAGCGCCAGTTATTGCAAGTCTGACCGCCCGGAAGCGGGACGCTCGATGCTGCTGGTAAAATCTAGAGCCATGGCCCCACCGAACCAGCCCAGTACCAGTTATGCCTCCAGACAGCGGCAATCTGCGCCACCGCTGCCGGAAGAGAACTCCAGCATGTTCCCGGTCGTGGTGCTTGCCGTCGGCTGGCTGTTGCCCGGAGCGGGACACTTTCTCATCGGCAAGTGGGTGCGCGCCCTGCTGCTCTTCGCCGCCATCCTCACCATGTATGCCGTCGGCCTTATGCTCTCCGGCAAGGTCTATTTGCCCAACACCGGCGACCTCATGGATATGCTCGGCTTCGCCGGGCAACTGGGCGTTGGTCTCCCTTATCTTCTGGCGCGGCTCTTCGACTGGGGCGCGGCCTCGGTGGTGAACACCCTGGCGGACTACGGAACCAAGTTCCTGGTGGTCGGGGGATTGCTCAACATCATCGCTGCGATCGATGCCTACTCGCTCGCCAACGGCAGAAAGGCCTCTCTCTGATGCTCACGCACTTCTCCGCCATGCTGATCTTTGCGCTCTGCATCTCGGTGGTCTTCGGCATCACCCAGCGCGAACAGCCCCGCATGATGATCCGCTTCGGCGCCCTCTGCTTTTTCCTGTTTGTTGCCGCCGTGATCGTCGCCAGTTGGGCCATGTGGGCGATCAAGCGCTGACGCATTCTCGCCGCAGCCGTTACCACGGCGACTCTCTCATCGCCTCTCCTCCAAACCGCTGGGCGCTCCACATCCCGGCTTTTTTGAGATGTGGGCCGGCGGCATCAGAACGGACTGCTGGAGAACGGACTATTGGAGTTGGCCCCATTCGGCCCACTGCTCCCCATCGGGCTACTGCTCGGAGAACTGCTTCCAAACGAACTGCTGCCGAATGCGCTGCTTCCACCCGCTCCGGAGTTGGGCTGGCCCGTGACCGCATTCTGCCCAAAGCTGCTGGCCGACTGCGAGGTCATCCCACTTCCGCCTCCGCTCACGTTCACCGACTGCTTGAGCATATCCAGCTTCGGGTCGTACCAGAACTCCCATGCGTCGTAGGACGTCTGCCCGTTAGGCTGGGTGATGGAGGTTCCCGTCCGGGAGGTTCCAACGCCTACAATCACGCCCAGCGTATCGGCGTTCAGGTCATCGTCCGAGCTCGAGCTGCTGCCGTTGCCTCCGCTGCTTCCCGAGCTGCCATTGCCGGCCGACGCTCCGCTGCTGCTGCTACCCGGACCGCTCGTGCTGCTGCTTCCGCCAAAGCCGCTTCCCGGCGAAGATCCTCCCGGGCCGGAGCCGAGCCCACCAGGAAGAGAGCCGCTGGTCGGTCCGCCCGGAGCCATCCCTCCCGAAGCTCCCATGGCCCCCATGGCGCCTGCCGGCATTCCCGAGCCCCCGCCCAGATTCGCCGCCAGATCGTCCAGATCCTGGCCGAAGAATACGTGAATCTTGGTCTGCTGTTCGCCCTGATGAATCAGCCGGTAGTCGGCCTTTCCGGTTAGCGGATCAACATACACCTTGCGCAAAAACCGTATATTGTTGTTGTTCTCCAACGCCTTGATGGAAGGCGGATAGTTCCCGAAACTTCGATAGTAGAGCTGGATCGCACGAACGTACTCTTCCATCCGGTGCTGGCTCTCGACCTCCTTATCCCGCTGCAATTGCCGAGCCACCATCGGGGCCGCTACGGAGATCGCAATCGCCAGCAGGGCCACCATCACCACCGCGGCCACCAGCATGAACCCCTCCTCGGCTGCGCACGAGACAGTGGCGCCGGGGCCGGGTTGCAGGGCGCCGGGCGGACAGCGAACTGTGGCAGCGTATCTCAACCGAGATCTCCGGCGGAGGCATGGGCTATCGAAGATGAACAACCGAAAGGTCAACTGCGCGATCCTAAAACGTAACCTACAAGATTGGACGCGGCGGATCCACAACCGTCTCACCGGGCCGCACCCCTCTCCGGCCGCTGCCTGGAACTTCCGGGCGAAGGCTCCCTGCATCCGACCTTTTGCCCGGAACGCGCGCCACGAAGTCCTCTCAGCGGTTTTGCAGCGGCAGAGTCTGCGTGTCGTTGTTCAGCAGATCCTCCACCTGGATGCTGGTGGGGCCAATATGAACCACCCGGTATCGGCGTCCGACGATATCGCCCTCGGAGGCCAGGTACACATTCTGCCCATCCAGCAGGAACGCCTGATTCTTCCCCGTCACGCGGATCGCGGTTCCGAAGAACTTGAGCGGAATGGGCGGGGGTGGAGGCGGTCCTGCCGGCACGGCTTTGGCTGCGCCGGCCGCTGCCCCTCCCGGTCTAGCTCCCGGCAAGCCCTTGGGAATCAACAACGCTGCCGCCGTTGGCGGTGGCGCAGACGCAGCCGAAAAGATGTTGCGTCCCGTGCCGGTGTACACCAGACTCTCCGTCCGCAACATGGCCGACTCGTCCAGCGTGGGGTCCAGGCTGGAGGTCGTACTGGCCAGCATCTGGGCAGCCACCCCAGGAGCCACGCCTAGACTCGCTCTGGAGTTCCTCGCCGAACCAGCGGACCCGTAGGAGCCGGAGCCCTCCGCTCCTCCCTCGGCTTGAGAGCCTGCGCCGGCGGCCGGCGGCGCGGTGGCCGGCTCGGCAGCCGGAGCGGCTGTGGCCGCAGGGTTCGGCGACCCGCCAAAGAAGCTGTTGTACGCATAGAGGACGAAGACGAGCAGCAGCACGCCAAAGGTGGAAACTACCACCAGCGTCTTCTTGTCCTTGACCGGAGCAGCACTCATGGCCGGCCTCCCGTCTGGGGCAGAGGGCTGCTCGGCTGGCCGCTCCTCAACCTGCGCAGGGCCATCCCAGAGTTGCTGGCGGCCGGCTTCGAGCCGGGCGACCCGCCTGCGGCCGGCGCCGGACTCGGCCCCACCAGGTTCCCTGCCTCAGCCCCGCCCGCTGCGCTCTCCATCCCGGGCATCTCCGCGGAGAGTTCATTCTGGTCCGGCGGCCGCAGGTACGTCGCCAACCGGATGCGCAGATTTACCTGCCCGGATTGCTGCCCGGACAGATCGATGCCATTGATCACAAAGAAGACCTTGTCCCGCTCCAGGGAGTTGATGAACATCACAATCGGCCTGTAATCGCCGGAAACGCTGGCGTCGATGCTCACCTGGGTCAGCGCATACCTGGCTGGAAGAACCGGAAAGTAGGCGTACTGCGCATGCGTCCAGCGCACCCCAGCCTTATGAGCCAGATCTCCAATCTCAGCCGCAACCTGGGAGTCGGCATAGGGCAGCCGGGTCTGATAGAACGCGTCCGCATCGCGCGTGGACGCCACCAGCTTCTTGTCCAGCCCGCGCAGCGGCCTGGCCGCCAGTTGCGCCGCAATCAACTGCACCTTCTGCTGGTCCACGGCTGCATCATTGTTCGCGCTCAATCCGTTCCAAAGAAAGATCAGATGCCCCAGCAGATAAAGCACAAAGAGCAAAAGCACAGCCACGCCGGCCAGATGCAGGTTCAACGTGGTAAGCATCTTCCGGGCGCGCGCGATCAGTCGTAGCAGCGGGTTGGCCGGCGCCGACTCCTCCGGCGGAGCGGCGCCGCCGGCGCTGCCCAACGCGCGCTCGCCGCCCGGGGGGCTGAAAGCGGTACTCACGACGCACCTCCTGTTCCCGCCCGGCGAGCCGGGGAGGCATGCGAAGCAGCACCATGCGAGCCCGAAGCATGCGAGCCCGAAGCAGAAGCACTCCGCGGAGCTAACCTCCGCCCTGCGCCACGCCCCGGCACGTGTTTGACTCCAGAGGCCGGCTTGTTCGAGGGAGCAGCCAGCTTTCCTGCCTTTGGCGCCCGGCCGGCGTGCTTTCCGGCAGCCGAGGAACCCGGAGTGGAAAAGGACTCCCCGGGAGGCAAGGGGTTGTAGTTGGCCAGGATCTCAAACTCGACGCCCGGCGGCGGACCCGCCATCGGACCGGCTGCGCTCATGCGATTGCCCTGCTGGCTCAGATCCTTCGCCTCGGTGGCCTCCCCGGTCAACTGCGGATCCCGAAACCGCTTCGACCGCTCCAGATTCCGCACCAGTTGCACGGCG
>JAKART010000094.1 GCA_021819255.1 Acidobacteriota bacterium | reverse complement strand
GGTGATAGAGGTTAAAGGACTTCGGTCCGCCCGCCGATAAGACGAGCAGAAGCTATGCCCACTCTTATCCAACACGGACACGAAGCAGACCACCAGCCGGAAACTCACCGCAAGCTGAGCGACGAACCGCTCCCCCTCCGCAAGGGACTGGAGACAGCGCCGGGCTCAGGCGACGGCCGCAGGGTATTCCGGACCATCGCCCGCGCGCTGCCGGCTCCCTTCCTGTATGCGGTTGCGTTGCTGGGGTTTGTCTGGGTAGGGGCAGACCTGACCTGGTATCGCCTGCGCTGTCTCTACAAGGGCCGCCGCCAGCCAAGGGGACTGTGGGATATCTGACTCCCCGCAAGCGTAACCTGCGCGGCGAACCACCCCCCCTCCAATACGCAGAGCCCTCACCTGCACAACGGCTCACGCCGTCGCCGGCTTCAGGGACGTTCCGTGAGGCCGCGTCCGCGCCCGGCGACAAACGATGTCGGGAAGGAAGAGCATCACCACGCGCAGATGACCGAGCCCGGTGGACGAGCCAATCTGCTCCGATGCGAGATCTGCCGGCCACTGGGGCTCTGTTTTGGAGCCTGGGTTAGCAGTTGTAGTTGATCTCGTCTTCCTCTTCGACCCCGTAGCGGCGCAGCAGATTGGGCAGATTCTGACTGAAGGCCGCGCGCGGCATCACCACATCGCAACCCGCCTCGACGGCCTTGGCCTTCAGATCGCCCTGCAGGTGGGAGAGGAAGCCGATGATGGAGGCTGACTTCTTCAGTTTGGCCTTGAGCTTTGGAATCAGCGTGAGCGGCTTGGCGTTGGCATTGTTGAGATCGAAGACGATCAGGGCCGGTTTGTCCTTCTCTCCTTCGGTCAGCGCGGCTACAGTCTCTTTCTCGTTCTTCATGAACTCCACCTTCACGCCCAGCTTCTTGGCGGTCTCCTGGATCTTGGCCTGGAAAAACAGCTCTTCAATGAAGAAATAGATGTGTGTCTGGGCTCCCTCGGGGATTGGAATCGGCCGCGGCATCGACCGGTCGATCGGCTGCGAATCCCCCGTATGCCGATGACCGCTGCGGCGCGTCTGTCCCGGCATCTGGATGGTCGACGGCGGGGTATCGCCAAACTCGCCGGCCTCGCGATAGCTGTGATCCATTGGACCCACAAACCCGCGCTCCCGCTGCTGGCTGCCACCGTTCTTCCCTTTGCGTTTGAACCCGCCAATCTGGTTGCCGAAGTTGTCCGGCCGATAGCCATTTCCGCTGCCATAGGCGTTGGGCGAAGCCGCCTCGGCACGAAAGTCATTGCCCGGATTCTCGACTTTGCCGGCGCTACCCGTGCGCCGCTCGCGATCCCGGAACTTTTTCTTCCAGCGCTTGCCCGCCGGTTGCTGACCGGCAGCGGGCTGCTTTCGCGCTCCCGGCGCTCCAGCCGCCGCCAGCGCGAGGCTCTCGCCCTCCATCACCAGCGGCGCCAGAGGCAGACCTGCTTCACCCTCGGCGCCGGCTACGGCCGGGCCCTCGCCGGCCATCTTGTTCTTCCGCTTGCGGCGGCGGCGCCGGCTGCTCTTGCTCTGGCCCATTCCCGGACCTGGCTGGCCTCCGTCGTTGACGTCTCCCGGCTCCTGCGAACCGTAATCCTGATTGCCGTCGTCTCCGCCGCTGTATTCCTCCGCCGTGTCGTACGACGAGATGGCTGCTATGTTCTGCTCTGACATGGTGCTGTGATTTCCCCTTGCGACTGCAGGCTTGAGGCGCCTCGAACAGGCGTCGGAGCGTGGCCCATCCGGACCCAACCGAAACCGGTTCGAAGGCGTTTCAATCGTCCTCTCTCAAGCGTTGAATTGATGATCCGTTCGTGTACGTCTTCGGCGCGCACCGCCGATTGCAGCCCGCCTGCCGCACCCGGCAAACGGATCATGGCATCCGTTGGGCTCTCTGATCTCAGTCTTTCTTGGGAGAGACCGTGAAGCCCGTGTTTGACTCCTGACCCCATCCGCCAAGATCCGGCTGGAGTTCGCCCGCTCCAAATCTTTAGCCGTCCGCCGGAATCGCGTCTGTACGCACTCCCAGCAGCTCAGCCTCTCTCTTTCGTCGTTGCTGCGTTCACCCGGTAGCGATCCTTCACTGTGCTCTTCGTCCGCCCGGCCTGCTCTCTCTATGGCTCGCTGCCCTGGAGATGCTAAGGTTCATTGGCTATGACTCGCGATCCTGGACTTCTCTGGTTCCTGGAATCGATGTGGATCGCGTCGCCAGGATCCGATCCATCCCGTGGAATCTTGCCTGTTTCAAGCTCGCCCTCACATCACCTTCGTGGTGCGAGCTCCGCAACACACACTCTTTTCACCCTGAAGCATGATGTGTGGGTGACGGGCTACGCTCTTGGCACCCCTTGTTGATCGCTTCGCGATCATTCGGTATCTGCAGAAGCCGCGCCGGAGACTCAAGCTCTTGATCGGTTACTGCGGAGACCCCGCTTTCTTGCTTTGAGAGCCCACCGGGCAATGAACCCACCGGACGGCTCACAGTGCGCAAGTGACCCCTGGCCTGCGGAACACTCTGATTCTACGCCGGGGAGAAACGAAGTGCAACCCCGGTTTTCAAGGACGCGCCGGGCCACCAATCAAGTTCTTGATGCAAAGACGTCGGGCCACCTCCCCTCCCCGGAAGATGGCCCTAGCCCCTAATAGCCAGTCACTGGCCTCCTGAAGGGCCTCCCGGGAGCGAAATTCCCTGAAGAGACCTTGGCTTGACGGAAACCTCCCTCTTCGGGGAGATTGAATCCCGTGATTCTCCACCTCAATCCCTTTGCAGATCTTGGGGCTTCAAAGATTCAAGCGGCTTTCCCGCTTCAAGCACCGAGGAGATCAGAGCTCCGATCGGGTCTGCGGCTTCCGCACCCTCGACCATGTCGCCCACACCCCTACACCTGTTCCATACAGCAATCTTGGTACCAAACCAGAAACCATGATTCTCGCCCAATATGCGGGATCGCGAGCCGATCCGGCCACCAAAAATCGGAGTTCGAGCCGTCCAATCTCCGCTTTTCGGAAGAATTTTCGGCCCTTCCGAGGAGATGCTCCAACCCGATTGGAGATCTGTGAGAACCCAAGATCCACGGAGGACGCCGCGAAGCATCGCGCAGAGAGTCAGGGACCATCCATCGAGCCCGGCGCGGCAAGCCTCGCACCCCCACCCGGTCTTCGCCCTGGACCGGGCACCCGGGCCAAACTCAGATCTTCCAGCCGGTTCGCAGAGCTCCTTTGGGGAGTCACGCGGTCCTTCCAACCACGCTATCCATCGTCTCACCGTCTCCGGCGGGGGAAACGGGGCAGTAACAAGATTTTGTGCCTGCCGGGGGATTCCATAGAATGATACTGGCAAGATGACCGAGCCAGTGCGTCCCGACCCATATCCGGATCAACGTTCCCCTCACCCCCCCCTCTTTCACTCTCCATGGGTGATCTTCTGGGTGGCGTTCGCACTGCGAGTCGCGGTGATCCTGATAGGGCATACCTACCGGATTCGGACCATCGGGGAGAACTTTGACTTCGGTTTTGAGGCGGGCCGGATTGCGCGGTCCCTGGTAACAGGGCACGGCTATGGGAACCCGTTCAATGGCATGTCGGGACCCACAGCCATGGAACCCCCACTCTATCCGCTGCTCCTGGCCGCCGCCTTCAAGTTGTTCGGGGTCTACACCCACGCTGCTGCGATCGCCGTCATGGTGGCCGACAGCGCGTTCTCCGCACTGGTCGTTCCCGCCATCTATGAGATCGCGCAGCGCTGCTTTGATGCGCGCGGCATCGCGCGAAGGCACTCCACCGCCGCCGCGCCGGTGGCGCTGTGGTCGGCCTGGGTGTGGGCCGTCTATCCCCCGGCGCTGCAGTACGCCGTGCATTGGATCTGGGAGATGTCGCTCACGGTCTGCTTGTTCAGTTGGGCTCTGGTGGTCACGCTGCGGCTGCGCGGAGTGGGAGAGACCAAACCGGCCGGGACAGGGGAGCCAGGCGATGGGACAGCCGCGCGTAACGCTCCTCTGCTGTGGTTTGTGCTCGGGGTGCTGTGGGGACTCGTGTCGCTCTCCAACTCCTCGCTGCTGCTCTGCCTGCCCGCCTCCATGGTCTGGGTGTTCTGGCCTCAGCTTCGCGCCGGCGGGCTGCGCCGCTGGGCCGTCTGGCGGAGCGCTCTGGCCGGAGCCGCGTTGACCACCATTGCGTTCTGCGCGGTGCTGGCTCCATGGGTGGTCAGAAATGAGCGTGTGATGCACGCCTTCATCCCCGCCCGCAGCAACTTTGGGCTGGAGTTGTACAACTCCACATTGCCGTCCTACGACGCATTCCCGTGGGGCGCCGTGCTGCCGCTATGGCCGGGAGACCCCGTCTTCCAGCAGTATGTGCGCATGGGTGAGATCAAGTTCTCCCACATGCGCCAGCGGCAGGCCATCGCCAACATCCGTTCGGAGCCGGGCCAGATCGCCCGTTGGACGTTGGATCGGTTTCTGTTCTTCTGGGAGGGCATGCCCCACGCGGCCAACGGCCGTCCCATGCTGGAATTTCTTCGTCAGTTCAGCTATTCATTTATCAGCGCCTGCGGTTTGCTCGGGCTGGCGCTCATGCTGCGCCGGAGGCTCGAAGGAGCGGGGTTGTTTGCCCTGGTCTTCGTGTTGGCTCCCCTGGTCTATTACTTTGTCACCATGCAGTCCCGTTTTCGCCATCCGATCGAGCCGCTGATCGCAATTCTCGGCGTGTATCTGTTCCGCTCCACGGAGAAGTCAGGAAGGCGAGCCTAAAAAGATGCGAACCGTCGAGGTACTCGTCACGGGCGGTTCGGGCTTTTTTGGCGGCGTGCTCAAGCGGCGCCTGCTGCAAGAGGGGTTTGCCGTCACGAATCTTGATCTGGTGCGCGACGAGGACGCGGGCGCTGACGGGCTCACCAGCATACAGGGGGACATTCGCGATGCGGGGTTGCTGGCGAGGATCTTTGCCAACCACAGCTTTGCGGCGGTCTTCCACTGCGCCGCGATGCTGGCTCATGATGTGAAGGACGAGCGGAAGCTGTGGACCAGCAACGTGGATGGAACCCGGCTGGTGGCCCAGTCGGCCATCTCCGCCGGAGTGATGAAGATGGTCAACATCTCCTCCAATTGCCTGTGGGCCAAAGGGTTTGCCAGACCGGTGACCGAGGCGGATGAGCCGGCGCCGGTGGAGTTGTATGGGAGATCCAAGCTTCAGGCGGAACGGGAGTTGCAAGCGCTCTGCGAGCGGCATTCGGAGTTCCGCGTCGTCTCGCTGCGCTGCCCCACCATCATCGATAGCGGACGGCTGGGATTGCTGGCCATCCTGTTTGAGTTCATCCAGGACGGCAAGAAGGTCTGGGTGGTGGGAGATGGATCCAACCGGTACCAGTTCATCTATGCGCAGGATCTGGCTGAAGCTTGTCTGCTGTGCCTGCGCTATGACAAGTCCAATGTGTTTCATATCGGCTCGGACGCAGTCCCGGCCATGCGCCAGATGTATGAGAGCGTGATTCGCTCGGCGGGGAGCGCTTCCCGCGTAGCTTCGTTGCCGCGGAGACCGGCCATCGCCGCCATGCGGTTGGCGCACAAGCTGAAACTTTCGCCGTTGGGACCGTATCATTACCGGATGATCGCCGAGAGCTTTGTCTTCGACACGCAGAAAATCCGCAAGGAGTTGGGCTGGAAACCTACGCTGACCAATGAGGCGATGATGCTGCGCGCCTTCTCATACTACTGTGAAAACCGAAAGGAGATTCACGCCCGGACCGACGTGTCTGCGCACTCCAAGGCTGCACCGATGGGCGTGATCCGATTGTTGAAGTGGCTGTCTTGAAGGCTGCAAGAAGATCGCGGCGGGGAAGCCGCAGAGAGACGAGAGGAAGATGGGACCAAAGATTCTGGTACAGCGGTTGTTGGATTCGGCGCAGATGCCACGCTATGCGCATGCCGGAGCCTATGGAGATCTGGCGGCGGATCTGTTTGCCGCCGAAGCCGCCGTGCTCTCTCCGCTGGGCGAACCCGGGTCGACGCAAGCGGTCAGAACCGGCCTGGCGCTGGAGTTGCCCTCCACCCACGGAGCACTGGTGGAAGACCGCTCCGGGCTGGCCATGCGCGGAGTGACCACGCTGGCCGGAGTCATTGACCCCGGCTATCGCGGCGAGCTGAAGATTGTGTTGACCAACCTCTCCAGCGAACCGCAGACCGTGGCGCCGGGGCATCGGATTGCGCAGTTGCGGATCGTAGAGAGGATTCAGGCCACCTTTGAAGAGACCAACATGCTGGCCGAAACGCCGCGTGGCGCCGGGGGCTTCGGTTCAACCGGGGTGTAGCGCCTTCTGCCGGGGAAGCGGGAACGCAGGGGATAGACCATTTTCCCTGATGATGGGTGTACGGAAGCGGGCGTTCAGTGGCGTTTTCATTGGGGAAAACGCCCACAGGAGTCGTTCCCCTTGCTTACACCTTCAGGGAAAATGGTCTAAGCCCCCGCTACCATTCCCATCCCCAGTATCAGGATGTTGTTTGGAGTCTCCGCCACCCGAAGGATCCGGAGGCGATGGCCGCCTTCATCAACCATACGCTGACAGACCGCGAGCTGGTGATCGGAAACCAGAAGGATGAAGTTGGCGTTCTATCGAAACTGTCCCCGCTGGTTCCAATCGGAGATCCTGTATTTGTGTACCGTCAGAAGGACTCCGAGGGGAACGGGCCGGAGTTGAAGCCTGCGGATGCGAAGGATCAAGATCGCACCATCCTGCTGCAATAGCTTTGTGCTGCCACGGAGAGAGCTCCTACGGCCGCCTCCGGCTTGGGTCCAGATCCACGCAGCCCGCCGCCGGACGCCCGCCTGGACAAAAGTCCAGCCGCGTATCTTGATGTCCGGCTTCCGGCCTTCTGGCTGTCCGGCTTCCGGCTGTAGCGAGGCCGAGGAAGCTGGCGTAAGATGGCTGTGGCGCGCTCCGCGCGCAAGAGAAACTGCCTTAAGGAGATCTCCCATGCTTCAAAGAGGTTGGATTGCAGCAGGATGCGCCATGGGGCTGGCGGCTTGTTTTGGGCTGGCTCAACTGGCGCGGAGCAGGAACGTTTCAGCCGCCGGCGAGTTGCTGCCAATCGGAAGTGAGGCGCCCAACTTCACCCTACCCTCGCAGGAAAATACCCCGGTCTCGCTCGACCAGTTCCGAGGAAAGTGGGTGGTGCTGTACTTCTACCCCAAGGACCAGACGGCCGGCTGCACCATCGAAGCACACAACTTCGAGCGCGACCTGAAGAAGTATGATGCGCTCCATGCCGTGGTGCTGGGCGTCTCTCTGGATACCGTGAATAGCCACCAGGCATTCTGCGCCAAAGATTCGCTCACGTTCAAGCTGCTGGCCGATCCCGACCACAAGGTGGTGGATGAGTACGGCGTGCCGGTAAAGTCGTTTGGCCCCATTCACTACGCTGAGCGTGACACCTTTCTGATCTCGCCCCAGGGCAAGATCGTCAAGGAGTGGGAGGTCAAGGACATTCAGGCCCACAGCGCCGAGGTGCTGGCGGCGATCCGGGACCAGGGAAGATAGCCCGCACGAGGCACGGATCCGGACGAGGCGCGGATGACGAAGAGCGGGTGAAGATCGCCCAGGAACGCCCAAAGACACGGCCTGAAAGGTGGGACAGAAGAACTGGGCCCGCACCCGGGACCACACTGCGGCAGAGCGCCTCTGCCCCCGAGACGCAAAAATGCCCGGCTCTCAACGCGAGGCCGGGCACTTTTGCTTGCCTTGTACTGCGGTTGTGGCGTCCGAAGTTACTTCTTCGGCGCAGCCTTCTTGACAGCCTTCTTTGCGGCCTTCTTGACGGCCTTCTTCGCAGGCGCCTTCTTGACGGC
>JAKART010000093.1 GCA_021819255.1 Acidobacteriota bacterium | reverse complement strand
CGGTGAGAGCCGGGTCCGCCAGCTTCTGGTCGGCCAACGCTTCTTCAAAAAAGAGTACGGAGTTACCGCGCGCATCGGCTGGAATCCAGACAGTTTTGGATACAACTGGCAGTTGCCGCAGATTTACAAGCGCAGCGGCCTGGATTACTTTGTCACCCAGAAGATGCACTGGAACGATACCAACCAGTTGCCTTTTCGGCTTTTCTGGTGGGAGTCCCCGGATGGATCCAAGGTGCTGACATACTTTCCCACCGACTACGTTCACCTGGATCTGAATCCGGCTCGCATCTCAGCGGACTTCGCTGAGACTGCCCAGCGCAATCCGGGTACGGTGGAACAACTGGACCTGTTTGGGGTGGGTGACCACGGCGGAGGTCCGACTCGCGCCATGCTGGACCAGGGAGCGCACTGGATGAATCTCAGCTCCCAAGCCGACTCAGCGCTTCCAACCATGCGCTTCAGCACAGCGCAGAGTTACTTTGATCGGGTTCAGAAGCGCCTGAATCCGGATTCTCCCACCTGGGACTACGCCTCCATCGCCAAGGGCTACACCGCTCCCCCTGCTGGTCCTGACGGGGAGATGGGAATTCCCACCTGGAAGGATGAGCTCTATCTTGAGTTTCACCGCGGCGTCTTCACCACCCAGGCGGCCCAGAAGCGCAATATTCGTCACAGCGAGACCGCTACGCTCAACGCAGAGAAGCTGGCCTCGCTGGCCTGGCTGGACGGTGAGGTCTATCCCGATGGGACGCTGAACACCAACTGGGAGAAGATCACATTCAACGAGTTCCATGATCTGGCTGCCGGCTCCGGCATTGCGGTGATCTATCGCGATGCGGCCAACGACTTTACCCAGGTGTACAACGCCGACCACAACATTGACCGGGCGGCGCTCGGCACCCTGGATGCTCGGATCGATACGCTCCCGATCGCAGGCGCAGCGAGATCTACGCCCATCCTGATCTACAACACCATGGCCTGGCCGCGCGCCGAGACGGTGAAGTTGAACTTCCAGCTTCCGGAAACCGCAGCCGGCGTCAGGGTCCTGGACTCGAACCACCGCCCCATCCTTACCCAGGTAATCTCAAGGGACGCCGCCACCCACCAGTTTACGGTTCTGGCCCGGGTGAATCATGTTCCTGCCATGGGCTACACGGAGTTGTATGCGGAGCCGGGTCCCGCCCAGCCGCCTGCCGGCCGTCTTACTTTGCAGCAGACGAACGCCGCCTATACGTTGGCGAATGACCATTTGAAGCTGGTCATCGACCGGCAGAGCGGCTGCATCACCAGCCTGCGAACCGGCGCCACCGAGTACATTGCCACGAACGGCTGCGGCAACCAGCTCCAGACCTTTGTCGATAAGCCCAAGCAGTACGACGCCTGGAACATCGACTACGGCACGTTGGACCATCCGACGCCGATCATGGCGCTGGACTCCATTGCGGTGAGCCAGAATGGCCCACTGCGCAAGACCATCCGGATTGAGCGCACCTGGGACAAGTCGCACTTCGTTCAGGAGATCTCGCTCGACGCCGACGCCGATGTGGTGCGGGTTGCCAACACCGTCGATTGGCACGAGACGCACATCCTTCTCAAGGCCGCTTTTCCGCTGGCGCACTCCAGCGACCAGGCTACCTACGAGATTCCCTTCGGAAACATCGAGCGGCCCACAACCCGCAAGAACTCATGGGAGAAGGCGAGGTTTGAGGTTCCGGCTCTGCGCTGGGCCGATCTGGGCGATGACACGGCGGGAGTGTCCATCCTGAACAACAGCAAGTACGGCTATGACGCCATCGGGAATCTGCTTCGCCTGACTCTGCTGCGCTCGCCTACCTCGCCTGACCCGGACGCCGACCGCGGCGTCCAGCACTTTACCTATGAGATCTACCCCCATCGCGGAAGCTGGCGGGAGGCTCTTACCGTCCGCCGCGGATATGAGTTCAACACCCCGCTGCTGGGCGAACAGGTCTTCCCCCATAGCGGCGAGATGCCGGCCAGTCACTCCTTTATCTCTGTGGATAGCCCCAATGTCACCCTGAGCGCGGTCAAGAAGGCGGAGGACGCCCAGGCCCTGATCATCCGCATGTACGAGTGGGCCGGCAAGGCTACCCAGGTGAAGCTGCATGTGCCGGAGGGAGCCACGTACGCCATGGAGACCAACCTGATGGAGGATCCCATTCCCGGCGCTGAGCACCTGCCGCTGCGGGACAATATCGTCACCGTTTCCATCAAGCCTTATGAGATTCTTACCCTGGAGGTAGCCTATCCGGTGAAGCAGACACAGGCGGAGAGGTAGACGGAGGAAGAGCCGGCAGGGGTGAGACCGAGAGATCCCTGGCTTTCCTGCATCTCCCAGGCACATCTCGCGGGGAACCGACCGTGGCCCTTTGTCCGTGTGGTTTTTCCGCGAAGAACTGCGTGCGGTTCTGGCTGTCTCCGCCATTCCATGGAAAGTCTCTTGCGGTTGTGGGCTGTATTCTGAAGGCTGATTGGAACCCAGCCGTGATCAAGCCTCCACGTGTTCTTGTCACCCGCTCTTCCCGGCAGGCGTCGGAACTGGCCGCCCAGCTCCTCGCAGCGGGAGCCGAGACGATCCTCGTTCCTGCCATCGAGCTCGCAGAGCCCACCAGCTACTCTGCGCTCGATCAGGCGATCGAGCATCTGGAAGGGTTCGATTGGCTGCTCTTCACCAGTGCCAACGCCGTGGAGTTCTTCGTACGCCGTTTGACGGCGGTTCGTGCCGGGCTTCCTTCCGGGCCCAGGGTAGCAGCTATCGGCGCGGCTACGGCTCACGCCCTTGAGGCTGTGGGCTGGCGCGTGGATCTGATCCCGCCCCAGGCTGTTGCTGAGTCTTTGGCGGAGGCGCTTTTGCCCCATGCGCGCCGTCCGGATGGTTCTCCATCGCAGATGCTTCTCCTGCGCGCCGAGATGGCCCGGGAGGTCCTTCCCGATACTCTTCGCAGCGCCGGGGCCGAGCTCACCCTTGCCCCGGTCTACTGCAACGTCGTCCCTGAGAGTTCTGTCGCCGCCATGGTGGAGATCTTCTCGTCGCGAGCGCGGTGGCCGGATGCGATTACCTTCACCAGCAGTTCTACGGTTAACAACCTTCTGGCTCTGTTGGAGACCGCAAGCCTCCAGCTTCCGCTGGAGATCCTGCGTATCTCGATCGGCCCGATCACCACGCAGACTCTGCGCGGCCTCGGTCTTGCTCCCCATGCGGAGGCGGCCGAGCCGAATCTGCCGAGTCTGGTAGCTGCCGTCATGGAAAGATGGGAGCAGCAGGGGCAGGCTCGGGATGGAGTCGCAAGACAGAGTCTCGGTCAATAGGCTCGCATTTCCCGGCTCGCCTCGGCCCTCGCCCGCATAGTTCCTCGTGGCATGTGCTCCTTGAAGGGTCCTTCGGCTTTCGGGTGGTACCCCGCTCGGCGCTTTACCGCTCCTCCAGCGATCGCTCCCATGTTGCGGAGCAGATTTCTCCGGTTTATCGTTTGCGCTCGTATGGATTTCACCATGATCTTTTCGGGCGTCCTGTGTTGTGAGGTTTTCCCGGCACGGCTTCCAACAGGCTCTGGGATGCGTTCTCCAGTCTACTCCGACCGAAACCGGCTTTGCATGACAACGGCCGTCGGGAACTCGCCATGCGCCATCGAACCCGGGCAGGGCATCTAACCTCCCGAGAGACCTTTCTGGACATGTGTGCCTGAGCAGACGAGCCGGCGTGCTGTGATGGCGAGCCCGGCAGGCGAGGTGGGGACACAGAAGGAGACCGCCAGGGTAAGGGACTCGACCGTCATCTACTGTTATAAGAGGAGATCAACATGAGCAAATGGGTACAACTGAAGGCGGCCGACGGCCACGAACTATCCGCTTACCTCGCAACGCCGAAGGGAGCGGCGAAAGCAGCTCTGGTGGTGGTGCAGGAGATTTTTGGAGTCAACTCCCACATCCGCAGCGTGGCCGATAGCTTTGCCAGGGAGGGTTATCTGGCCATAGCGCCGGCGCTCTTCGACCGCTTTGAGCGCGGCGTCGAGCTCAGCTATGAGGGCGCCGACATGCAGCGCGCCTTTGGCTTCTACCAGCAACTGAAGCCAGAGACGACCCTGCGGGATGTGGCGGCAGCGTTTCAACACGTGCAGGGCGGCCACAAGACCGGCGTCATCGGCTACTGCTACGGAGGGCTGACGGCGTGGATGAGCGCAACCCGGGGACCGGCAGCCGGAATGCGGCCGGACTGCACAGTGGGCTACTACCCTGGAGGAATCGGCAGTGTGGCCGCAGAGAGACCCAGTTGCCCGGTCCTGTTGCACTTTGGAGAAAAGGATACGCACATCGGCGTCGAGCAGATCGACGCCGTGCGAAAGCAGAACTACCCGGATGTCACAGTCTTTGTCTACCCGGAAGCGGAGCACGGATTCAACTGCGACGCTCGCGGCAGCTTTTCCGCCGCGGCCTCCCAACTGGCGCGGGAACGAACGCTGCAGTTTCTGGGCAAGCATCTGTTGGGCTAGTCGACATTCGGGCGGAATTGAACCAAGACTGTGATGGGGCTCCCGGTCCACAGAGGGGACCGGGAGCCGGATTTGGAGGCGCGGACGCCCGGCTCCAGAGTCTTCGCATGATATTCTTTAGGTGGAAACTACGATTAAGTAGACTCATAGAAGATCAGGAGCAAGACCCGCCGTGTTGGCAACAGCGAAGAAGACAGAGATTATTACCAAGTTTCGCACGCATGATTCGGACACTGGAAGTCCGGAGGTGCAGATCGCGATCCTCAGTGAGCGAATCGGTGAACTGACCGAGCACTTCAAGACCCACACCAAGGATCATGGCTCGCGCCGTGGTCTTCTGATGTTGGTGAGCAAGCGCCGCCGGCTTCTTGACTATCTCAAGAAGACCGATTCGGATCGCTACCGTGACGTCATCGCCAAGCTGGGTATCCGCAAATAGTCCATCCTGGATGGTACGGATTGGTCCGTTCCGGGTCCGGATGCTGAGGATTCGGGACTGCCGATGCAATCCTGGAAGGAACGAAGGGGATGCCACAGGAGTTCGCCCGAGATGGGGCGAAGCCGGGAGTGGTGAAAGATTGAATCTGCAGACGGACATCGATGGGATGGGGGCAGCCGACGGCGTCTCCTTCCGCTCTCCTTCGCGGGCAAGCATCCTGCGGCGTTGTTCCGTTCGCAGCCAGAAACCGTAGAGCCCCGGCCGAAGCAGCTTCGACGGGGCTTTTGTCTTGGCGGATCCGGGTCGATGGCCCGTGCAGGGCGGCGAAAAGGCTTATACGAAGAGCAAAGATAGAGAAAACGAGGAACATCTATGAAGCAGGAAGTGACAGTAGAACTTGCCGGCGGCAAGCGGATTCAATTTGAGACCGGGCGTATCGCCAAACAGGCATCCGGGGCTGCCTTTACCACCAGTGGCGATAACGCCGTGCTGGCCACGGCCGTGGCCTCTCCCGACCCCAAAGAGGGTATCGATTTCTTTCCCCTGACGGTGGAGTACCGCGAGTTCACCTATGCCGGCGGCCGCATTCCCGGCGGCTTTATCAAACGCGAAGGGCGTCCCAGTGAAAAAGAGATTCTGACCGCGCGTCAGATTGACCGCCCGATTCGCCCCCTTTTCCCGGAGACGTTTCGCAACGAGACGCAGGTGGTAGCTTTTGTCTACTCGGCCGATCGGGAGAACGATCCGGATGTGCTGGGCATCAACGGTGCGAGCTGCGCGCTTGCGCTGTCCGATATTCCTTTTCACGGCCCGGTGGGCGCGGTTCGTATCGGTTTCATCGATGGCCAGTATGTGGTGAACCCCAGCTACGCTGAGCGACTCGCAAGCAAGCTCAACATCATGGTGGTCGGCACCAAAGATGGCATTGTGATGGTGGAGTCGGGCGCTTCGGAGGTCCCCGAGGAGGCGGTTGTCGGCGCCATCGAATTCGCCCACGTCGAGATCAAGAAGATCGTTGCCGGCATCGAGGATTTAGTCAGCCGCGCCGGCAAGGCGAAGCGGCAGGTTCCTGAAGTTGCAATCGATAAAGACTATCTGGGGACGCTTCGGGCCAAGATCGGCGACCGCCTCCAGGATGCTCTGGACACGCAAAAACATCAAAAATTTGAAAGCTACGCCAAGGTCAAGGAGATCAAGGACGAGCTCAAAAAAGAGCTTCCATCCGACGATGCTGAGGCGGCCAAGAAGCTCTCCAAATACTTTGAGATTCTGCGCGAGGCCATCTTCCGCGAGCAGGTGCTCAACCAGCGCATCCGCCCGGACCACAGAGCCTTCGACGAGATTCGCAAGGTTACCATCGAGACCGGGGTTCTCCCCCGCGTTCACGGTTCGGCGCTCTTCACCCGGGGTGAGACGCAGGCCCTGGTGAGCGCGACGCTGGGCACCACCGATGATGCGCAGCGCATGGAGAGCTATGAGGGCGAACAGAAGCGGCGCTTTATGCTGCACTACAATTTCCCACCCTTTTCGGTGGGCGAGGTCGGACGCATGACGGGTGTTGGGCGTCGCGAGATCGGCCATGGCGCCCTGGCATGGAGAGCCATTGAGGCCGTTCTGCCCGGAGAAGAGGATTCGCCCTATACCCTGCGAGTGGTCTCTGACATCCTGGAGTCGAACGGATCCAGTTCGATGGCCACAGTCTGCGGCGCATCTCTGGCCCTGATGCAGGCTGGAATTCCCCTCAAGGGTTCGGTGGCCGGAGTGGCCATGGGACTGGTGAAGGAGGGTGATCAGTACGCCATTCTTACTGATATCGCCGGAGCCGAGGACCACTACGGTGACATGGACTTCAAGGTGGCGGGCACCCGCAACGGGATTACCGCCCTGCAGATGGACATCAAGATCATGGGGATTACGACCCAGATCATGCGCGAGGCGCTCGAACAGGCCCGCCGTGGCCGTCTGTTCCTTCTGGACATCATGGATTCGGTCATCTCGCATGCTGCCGAGCAGACCAGCATCTATGCGCCACGCATCCACACCCTGCAGATTCCAACCGACAAGATCCGCGATCTGATTGGTCCTGGCGGCAAGGTGATCCGCGGCATCGTCGACGCGACCGGCGTGAAAATCGATGTGGACGATACGGGCCGCGTGAATGTGGCCTCTTCGGATGCCGAGGGTCTGGCCAAGGCGATCCAGATGATCTCCGACATCACGGCGGTTCCCGAGGTCGGAAAGACCTATTTGGGCAAGGTGGTCCGGTTGGCGGAGTTTGGCGCCTTTGTAGAGATTTTTCCCGGAACGGACGGCCTTCTCCATGTCTCCGAGATCGCCGAGCATCGAGTTCGCGAGGTCAAGGATGAGCTGCGTGAAGGGGATCAGGTTCTGGTGAAGGTGCTCTCCATGGAAGGCAATCGGATCAAGCTCTCGCGCAAGGCTGTGCTTCGCGAGCAGCGCGAGAAACTCGGCTTGCCTCCCGTCTCCGAGCACGGCGGCGGAGGGGAGTTTGCAGAGCGCGGCGGCCGTGATCGCGGAGAGCGCGGACAGCGTCCTGAGCGAACCGCTCCGGCTCAGCCTCTTCACGAGGAGACCATCGTCGTGGAAGGCGGAGAGGACTTCGAAGACGAGGATGACTTTGACGGGGAGGAAGAAGGAGCCGAGCCGTTGGAGGTAGCGGCTGGTCAGGCGCAGGGCGATTCTGCCTCGCAGCCTGGATCGCGCCCCAACAGTCAGCGCCGCAGTCGCCGCCGGCGTGGCCGCCGCCCGGGCGGCAGCCCCGGCGGTCAACCGCGTGCAGGGAATAACTAGACCATTTTCCCTGATGATGGGTGTACGGAAGCGGGCGTTCAGTGGCGTTTTCATTGAGGAAAACGCCCACAGGAGTCGTTCCCCTTGCTTACACCTTCAGGGAAAATGGTCTAAGCAC
>JAKART010000092.1 GCA_021819255.1 Acidobacteriota bacterium | reverse complement strand
CCCTGCGGACGCGCATACCCACGGCGAATCCGCGGAGTAGCTCTTCAAACCCGCCCGGCCGGTCATCAAGGCTCAACGCAGCCCACCCCTTCGCCTCTGTGGCGGCGGGAGCAGCCTCGTTGCCGCTTGCACGTAAGCAAATGACTCATCTGAGCCTGAAATCGGGTAAAATGAGTCAGGGGGGAACCATGGTTGAAGCCCAGAGCATCGCCAGGATTCTTGGCCTCCCGGCCTCCATTCACACCTACGCCCAACTGGAATCCGAGGTCTCCAAAGGATTGCCCAAGAGATCCTTGGAGCGGCTGGCGGGGCGCATCATCCACGACCGCCCGGCCGTGAAGATGTACTGCTACACAGTGGTGCCAAAGGCCACCTACAACCGTCGCGGCGAACGGCTCAACATCGCCGGCAGCGAAAGGACCAGCCGCATCGCACGCGTGCTGGCGTTGGCTGAGTACGTCTGGAGAGACAAGGGAGACGCGCGGGAGTGGATGAATACGCCGCTCCCTGAGCTGCAGGGGCGCGCGCCCGCAGATGCCGCCAGGACCGAACTTGGCGCACTTCAGGCCGAAGACATATTGAACAAGCTGCTCTTCGGGTTGCCGGTCTGACGGATGCACGCCTTCAGGATCTGCGACAACCGGTATCCCGTACTGGATGGATCTGGAGCCGTGCTGGCGGGAGCGCGTTGGAACTCCCGTGGCCATGCCGCCATCTACGCCTCAGAAGTCTACTCGCTGGCGCTGCTGTAGACCCTCGTGCATGCCGGCTTTCGCAAGGTGCCCGGAGGCAGGCACTATGCCCGCATCCTCATCCCGGATTCGGTCGCGGTTGAATCATTCGACGCAGCGGCTCACCCCGGCTGGGACGCGGAAGACCAGATCGTCCCGCGCGCCTTCGGAGATGCCTGGCTCAGCCGGCGGCGCGGCGCCGTTCTGCGTATGCCCAGCGCGGCTACCAGGGGCCCGGAGTGGAACGTCCTGATCAACCCTGCACATCCTCAATTTCCCCTCATCACCGTGGAATCCGCTCAGGCCGTCTATTGGGATCGCCGGCTGTTGCTCCGATAGATGTTTTCCTCCCAACTCATCGGGACACGCCACAGCCACGTAAGAGCACCGCGCTGCCACGGCTCCCCGGGCACCGTCCTCGACCAGGACGCCACCACAGAGACCGCAGGCCCCCAACAATCCCTGCAGCTTCATCTGCCCCCAGAGTCAACCTCCGTTTCCGTAATCCGGAAACGGTACCCCGTCCGTTCTCTTTCGTCTCAGCCGCACGCTAGAATCCAAGGGTGAACATTCTCTTTGTGGGCGACGTCTTTGGTTCGCCCGGCCGCCACATCGTCCGCGAGCACCTGCCCCACCTTCTTGAGACCCATGCCGTCGATCTCCTCGTCATCAACGGCGAAAACGCCGCTGGCGGCTTTGGCATCACGCCGGCCATCGCGGAAGAGATCTTCGACCTCGGCGCCCACGTCATCACCACCGGCAATCACATCTGGGACAAGAAAGAGATCATCGAGTATATGAACGTCCCGGAGGACTCGCACGTCCGTGGACGGCGCATCCTGCGCCCGGCCAACTACGCTCACGGCGCTCCCGGCTATGGCTATTACGAGGGCGAGTTGGGCAATGGCCTTCCCTATGCCGTCATCAACCTCCAGGGCCGGGTCTTCATGGCCTCCTCTTCGGATGACCCCTTCCGCAAATCCGACGAGATTCTTGGACGCATTGAGCGCAACTCCGGCGCCAAAGTCATCCTGCTGGACATTCACGCCGAAGCCACCAGCGAAAAGGCCGCGCTCGCCTGCTACCTGGACGGCCGCGCGACCGCCGTCCTGGGCACCCACACCCACGTTCCCACCGCCGACGAGCGCATCCTGCATCACGGCACGGCCTATCAGACGGACGTGGGCATGTCCGGCCCTTTCGACTCCATCATCGGCGTCGAGTCCGAGCTGGTTCTCAGACGCTTCCTCACCGGAATGCCCGGGAAGTTCGAAGCCGCCAAGGGCGATCCCAGGATCTGCGCCACTCTGATCACCTGTAACAGCGCCACCGGCCATGCCACCCATATCCAGCGCATCATGTTGGGCGAGTAGCCACTCTGGCCGCGCGACCGGGCTCTCTGCGCCCGGAGCCCGTTCCCATCAAAGCAGATTCGAATCCATCGGCTTCATCCTGTGTGCGTCTTCCGCCCGAGTAGCCGCGGGAAAGATCCCTCCCAGGAGGTCCTTCCCGGAGCCGTGGCCTTGAAGGGCGCTTCCCGCTCCGGAAGCCGCCACAGCAGGACCGGAAGAGGAGAGTTCGATAATCGAGCCACTCCCCACCTTGGATCGATCTTCGATTCCCTGCTTTCGATCCCCTGCTTATGCTTTCCTCTCCTATGGCGTATTCTGCCGTTGAGGCGTCGCTGGAAGAGCGCGTTCCTGCGGGTACGGTTTCCTCGGCATCTCTTCTGAATCCTTCGGCGTCCAGCTTCCAGCCGCTCGAAAGTCTTTGTCTGAAAATGACCTTGTTGCCAAGGTCCCTGGCTCACCCCAGTCGCTTCTTCCTCGTCGTTTCGCACCGCATTCGCGCATCTCGCTGCCTGGCCCGCCAGGCGTCTCCCAGGCGAAAGACCGCATCGGAGTCCATCATGCCCACGCAAGAACCCGGCGCCTCCAGCAGAATGCAGCCTCGCCAGCCTGGCGCCGATACGCCATCGAAGGCGGCCGATGGACAGATTGAGCCCTTCGGCGCGATGAGCCGCTCCCCTGGAATCAGCGAAGCATCTGGCGACGCAGCCTCCAGACGCCAGGCGCCGAAACGCAGAGCCAACGCCTCGCGCGGGCTTCCCTTCGTCATCCAGATGCGAGGTCCCGATCCCATCCGCTATGACTTTTGCCTCAGTTGGGGTGGTGTGCTCAAGAGTTGGGCCGTCGCCCAGGGTCCAAGCTACAACCCCCGGGAGCGGCGCCTGGCTGTCCAGGCCGAGGATTCCCCTATCGAAGATGCAGCCCTTGAAGGCGTCGTCCAGCAGAGCCAGACTCAAGCGGGCACGGTGATGATCTGGGATCAGGGGAGCTGGTGGCCGCAGCTTGGCAGTGAAAACGTCGATGCCTGTCTCCGCTCCGGCCATCTCAAGTTCGAACTGGGCGGCTCCAAACTCAGGGGAAGATGGGCGCTGATTCGCATGAGTCCGAATGCCGCGGACGCCACGGCAGCTCCACATTGGCTACTCCTGAAGGAGCGCGACAAATATGAGCGCGGCCCCGGAGATCGCGCGATCACGGACGAGCGCCCCAACTCCGCAGTCACGGGCCGCTCTCTGAAGCAGATTGCGGCCGCCAGGAACGACCTCCGGCAGCATGGAGGGAGCCACGCCGAAGCCGCAAGCGCTCACCCCGGCGCAACCGCTCCTCCGCGGGTCGATGCGCTGGCGTCAAGCAATCCCCAACCCATCCTCATCGAGGATCTGCCCCGCGAAGCCCAGCCGAGCTTCATTCCACCGCAACTGGCGATGGAAACGACGGCCACGCCCAACGGAAGCGACTGGATCCACGAGATCAAGCTCGACGGCTATCGCATCCAGGCCCGCAAATCCGGCTCTCAGGTCTCTCTGCTGACTCGAAAGGGAGCGGACTGGACCGATCGCATGCCCGCTCTGGTTCACAGCCTGGCCCAACTTCCTGCTCAGGACTGCACCCTGGACGGCGAGGTTGTTCTGCCGGATAAGGAGGGCCGCTCCAGCCTGGCTCGGTTGCAAGCCGCCCTTCAAATGCCTGAGGCCCATGCCATCCAGTACATTGCCTTCGATCTCCTCCACCTGGACGGTCACAACACCCGGGAGATCTCCTTACGCAAGCGCAAACAGCTTCTCGCCCGCCTCCTGCCCTCCAACTCTGTCCACCTGCGCCTGTCGGAGGAGATCCCGGGCGAGGGCGCGGAAGCCTTTCGCCAGGCCTCCGCTTTGCACGCCGAAGGCATCGTCTCCAAGCGCTCCAGCGCTCCCTACCGCGGTGCTCGCTCCTCTGACTGGCTCAAGTCCAAGTGCGCGCATGAGCAGGAGTTGGTCGTCGCCGGCTTCACCATCTCCAGCGAGGGACCCGATCGCATTGGGGCTCTCCTGCTGGGTTACTACCCGCCTGTCCGGCGCGGCCCGCGCAAAAAGCGCTTCCTGATCTACGCAGGCCGAACCGGCGCCGGCTTTAGCCAGGGCCTGCGCCGCGAGCTTCTTCAGCAGCTTGTCCAGATCCGGATTCCGCAGTGCCCCTTTGAAACCATCCCCAAAGACGCCACGCGCGATGTCTACTGGGTCGACCCCATCATGGTGGCCCAGATCCGCTTCTCTGCCTGGACTGCAGACCATCTCATCCGCCAAGCCACCTTCCTCAGTCTCCGCGAAGACGTGCCGGCCTCGGAGGTCACTTACCACCCTCCCCCATCCGATCTCAAGCCCGAACAGGCCTCCCGGCCATCCAAGAGCCTTGCTCCTCGCAGCTTTGCCAGTCACTCCCACAGCCAGGATATCCAACGTTTTACTCTGCCGGCCAGCCGGAGGACCAAGGCACGCGCCTCCGCGGACCCCGCTCTCACCCAACCCGAGAGGCCGCTCTATCCCGAATGCGCCCTCAATCGAGAGCAAGTGGCAAGGTACTATGCGTTGGTCGCCGAGCGCATGCTCCCCTTCCTGTCCAAACGCCCGCTCAGCGTCCTCTGCTGCCCTGAAGGGACCGGCAGGCCCTTCTGGTGGAAAAAGTCCTCCGGTCCATCCACCCCTCGGGGCATCAAAACCATCCTCGTCCAGCGAAAGGAATCGGAGAAGCCCGAACCCTGCATCGAGCTGGATTCTGCGGAGGCCATCGTCTCACTGGCACAGATGGATGTTCTGGAGATCTATCCCTGGAGCGCCACCAGCAGCAACCTTCAGCATCCGGACCGTCTCATCTTCGACCTTGACCCTGAGCCCAACCTTCCCTGGGTGACTCTGGCCGCCGCCGCGGCCGAGGTTCGCCAGCGGCTGATCAACGCCGGCCTGGAGAGCTTCCTGAAGCTCAGCGGCGGCGAGGGCCTGCACATCATCGCGCCCATACAGCCTGCGCTGAACTGGGCCGAAGTCGAGACGGCCGCGCATGCCTTTGCGCTTTCTCTGGAGCGTCACAATCCCCTCCTCTACGTCAGCCGAAGAACCAAAACCTTGCGGGCGGGAAAGATCTATCTTGATTACCTCCGCGACCGGCTCGGATCCAGCGTTGTAGCGCCATACTCCCCACGCTTCCGCACGCAAGCCCCCATCTCCCTGCCGATCCCCTGGTCTGCGCTCAACCGCGAGACACATCCCAGCGTCTCGGTCCGGGAGTTTCTCTCCTCGCAGAGCCATCTCCGCTCCCATCCCTGGAAGGAGTTTTTCACCATCGATCAAAAACTCGATCCCGAGCAGATCGCCATCTGGTAGCGCTTCCGTGTGATCTTCCAGGTAGAACCTTCGGCAGCAGAAAAGCTCCGATTCCCTGCACCAAGCTCTCGAGATCGTCGCGGGCATCGCATCCTGGTGGCGTTTCCCAGGTGGCGTCTCCCAGGTGGCGTCTCCCGGGTGGCGTCTCCCGGGCGGCGTCTCCGCCATGGTTCCGTCTTCGCCACTGGCCGAAGGGCGTGCCTACTCCACCACCAGCACATCCTCCACCACCGGCACATCCTCCACCACCAGCACATCCAGAAATCTTGGCCCGTGGACTCCCTTGATCCGGGTCATCTCAATATCGGCGGTCGCGGACGGACCGGAGAAGAACGTCGTCGGCAAATCGGAGGTCGAATCCAGAACGGCAAACGACTCCGGCACCGTCTCAACCACCTGGCCGGCAAAGACCACACACAGGTGATAATCCGGCGCCAGCGTCAGGGCTCGCGAACCCTGTCTTGGTCCGCTCTGCAAGACGATGGAGCCAGTCTCCGCAACGGCTACTGTACACCCGGTCAGCACGCCATCCATCCCATCCAGCTCGGCGGCGCCTAACGGCGGACTCAACTCGCCCTCGCCTCCGTGCGGAATAAACTCAAAACCCAGCGGAAGCCAGGCGGCGGGAAGATCATGGGGAATCACCAATCTTCTGCACCCGCGCGCGGCGAGCGTGCCGCCAATCTCTTCCCTGATCGCATCCCTTGCGACAAACTTGACCCCCGCGCCATACTCCTCCAGGCGGCGCAGAAAAAGCTGCAACCTATCCTCCTGGCTCAGGGTGCCTGCGCGCTTGTAGTCGCGTGGCAACGCATCATACTGGGCGGCGATGCGCTCGGCTTCCATGCTCTGCCCAAGAGCCAACCGGATCGATCGCAGAACCTCGCCGCGGGAGCTGAAACTACTGTCCATCGAAACCTCCCCTGCCTGCGGCCTGGCCAGCTCGGTCCGGATTCCCAACGGACGCTTCGCTGGGCGCAGCGCGTTCCGACCACCACTGGCGGAAGCTCTGTTTGGGCAAGGACTTCATGTCACGTGTCTGCGTCCACCCGGAGAGCGGGAAGGGCAGATGCTCGATCATGCCATCTCGGTTGACAAAGATCTTCTGCGCTATCTGCCCCATGCGCTGGGCCATGGAGAGACGGGTACCGCTTGCAAAGAGCATCGCCGCCGCCGCCATGCCAAGATTCCAGATGCCGAGCCGCCCCCCCAGCGTCTTCTGATCCTCCTCGACGATCTTCCCGCGCAGATGAATCAGAACCTCAGGAATATTGATCTTGACCGGGCATACCTCATAACAGGCTCCGCACAGCGAGGAGGCATAGGGCAGGGATCTACCTTCCTCCAGGGAATGCAGCTGCGGAGTCAGAATCGCGCCGATCGGACCCGAATAGACCGACTCATAGGCGTGCCCTCCGGTCTGGTGATACACCGGGCAGGCATTCAGGCAGGCCGCACAGCGAATGCATTGCAGCGTCTGGCGCGACTCCGCATCACCCAGAATCGGACTGCGCCGGTTGTCCAGCAACACCACGTGAAACTCCTTCGGCCCGTCGCCTGGCCGGACGCCGGTCCAAATGGAGTTGTAGGGATTCATGCGCTCGCCCGTGGCGGAACGTGGAAGAGTCTGGAGAAATACCTCCAAATCCCGGAAGCGGGGCAGCACCTTCTCGATGCCCACCAGCGAGATCAGTACATCGGGCAGGGTCAGGCACATCCTTCCGTTGCCCTCCGACTCCACGATGCACACTGCGCCGTTCTCGGCAAGGAGAAAGTTCGCCCCCGAGACGGCAACCTTGAGACGGAAGAACTTTTCGCGCAGATAGGAGCGCGCTGCCGAGGCCAGATCCTCCGGGCGTTCGCCCAACTCCGGAAGATGCATCTCGCGTTGAAAGATCTCCCGCACCTGCATGCGATTCTTATGCAGCGCCGGCACCACGAAGTGTGACGGCTTGTCCTTGCCCAATTGAATGATCAACTCGGCCAGGTCCGTCTCATGGGCGCGAATGCCGTGGGCCTCAAGATACGGGTTCAGCCCCACCTCCTCCGAGGTCATCGTCTTGATCTTGAGGACTTCCGTAACGCTATGGCGCTGAATCAAGCCCAGAATGATCTGGTTGGCCTCAGCGGCATCGCGCGCCCAGTGAACCTGGCCTCCCGCTCGGGTGCAGGCCTGCTCAAACTGCTCCAGATAGAAATCGAGATGGGCCAGCGAGTGAGCCCGGATGGCCTCGCCGGCGTCCCGCAACGGCTGCCAGTCCGGCAGCTCGCCAGTTACCGCATCCCGCTTTGCCTGGATCACATCGGTCGCATGGCGGACGTTGCTGCGAGTCTGTGAGTCCTCCAGAAGCTCCCGGGCAGCCTCCGGAAAATCGCGATCAGACCAGTGCGACGACACTGCCGGCTTCACGCTCTTTCTCCAGCGCTGGAGGCCAGGATCTCGGCAATATGAGCCGTACGGACCAACGTTCGCTGCCGGTGCAGCGAGCCA
>JAKART010000091.1 GCA_021819255.1 Acidobacteriota bacterium | reverse complement strand
CCGATCTCATTCTTCACCAGTCCGGTTGCGCGTACGATTGTCCCAGGAATGCCCACGCCGACGGTCCCCACCTTTCCCGCCACGGACTCCAACTCCCTCACCAGGCCGGCGATGGCAGCTACAGTTCCCAGGTAATCTCCCTTGGGAGTCGGTCTGCGAATCCGCTGCAACTCCACTCCCGAGGCATCCAAGGCGATCGCTTCGATCTTCGTTCCTCCTACATCCACACCGATTCTCATCGTCTCCCTATCAGATCCTTGCTCTTGACCATCGATCTACCCGGAATAGAGTCCCTCACTGGCGGTGTTTCCACTTTCTCGCCAATTCTGGTCTCGATTGCGACCTTCCTCCTGCCGGCCCGTTGCTTCTCTTGACCCTATCACGCCTGACCCCAAAGCCCGGTGGTGACTGGGCTCGGTGTCGCACCGGGAGTTTCCATCAAGCTCCAGGAATGCGCGTCAACCCCAAGGCCAGCCCGATGCCCGCAGCCAATCCCAGGATCTGTCCCAATACGGCCCTTGGTCGACGTTCATGATGCAGCTCCGGCAGCAAATCCACCATGGAGATATAAAGGAAACTGCCGGCGCTGACCGGTAGGAGCCAGGCTGCTTGCTGCGATCCATACTCTCCCAGCGCTGCAACCAGCACCCAGCCCAAAAGACTGGACCCCGCCACCAGAATCGCTAAAGTTGCGGCCCGGGTTCGATCGATGCCCATGTGCACCAGCAGCGCCATGTCTCCCATCCGGTGCGGCGCCTCGTGCAAACCTACGGCCAATGCTGTTACCCAACCCACCGAGGAGCTGATGGTGAAAGCTGCGGCGATGCCGGCGCCATCCACCAAACTATGAGTAAAACTTCCCAGCAGCAGCGTCGCCGGCTTGGAGGGATGGTGAACATGAACATGCCATCCACGCTCATGAGCTTCCTCAGCGTCCGTCGCCGGTTCCGCGGTCACTCCGGAAAGGACCTGAAAGCTACGCTCAAAACCATAGAGAGCAAACATCGTCAGCAACAGAACCAGCCATAAAGCGCTGCGATTGCCCAACGCGGCCACCGCTTCTGGAATGAGGTGCAAGGTGCCGGTAGCCAGCAAAACGCCCACAGCCACACTAATGACATAGGGCAAGGCACGCCGCAGCCAGACCTCCGAGCGTCGCATGGAGATCACCGGAACCGCAGCCAGAACCTGCACGCCCATCACAGCCATCAAGGATGTCAAGGACCTTGTCTGCAATGCCCCTCCCGAATCTTGCTCTCATCTCCAAGATGCGCAACCCAATCTTGTTCCCTGGAGCGGTACGGAATCGCCCGCGAAGAGTCTCCCGCCTGCCGGTGCGATCTCAATGCTGGAGACGTTCCGCACACTGCCGGCCGGCGTCCACGGAGGCGGAGCATGTCCGCAGCTCAGCTCTGCTTTCCTGCCCTGCAGATCCTTCCTTCTACTTTAGATTGGATAATGTCGGTTGCACATGCACGGTGACCCCGTTTTGGGCAGCCTCGTAAGCGATGATCCGCTTCAGCGTGTCGTCAGGGATCTCCATGGCAGGAAGGATGCGCCCATCCACCACCAGCTCGGGCGCCGCATCAATCCCGGCTGCGGTTGCCAAGGCAATCGAAGCCTCCACATCCGCCTTGGTCTCGGGCAGAACCGCGCACGCGTTCACGGTCTTCGGATCGGCGCCCGTCTCGGAGATGGCAGCATCCAGACTCTTTGCCAATGTCTCGACGGTGAGTTGGCTCTGGCGGCTGAATACGCCATGAGCATAGACAAAGAAGGCCGCGTCACCCTTGGCTTTGCGCACGCAGACCCCATCCTCGGCGGCTCTCATCGCATAAGGACTTCCATCCGCGGGAAGGTTCTCAAAGACCAGGCGGGCCTGTGGGATGCTCGCCATCAACTTGTCAACTTGCTCCTGCAACGCCTTCGCCCGAGTATTTAAAAGATCAGAAAACTCCACGAGCAAAACTCCGTTGCCGGCCGCGCCCTCAGCCGGACCATGGGCCTGCTGCTGCAGGAGCGCCTGACGCTCAGCATAGGGATGCGCGCCAAAGTTGATCACTCCTCCGGAGATGGCATGCTGCCCGTCGGGCGTGATGAAAAACTCACTGCGCCCTATCTTTCCGGGTTGGTTTTTGCTGGCTGTAAAGACCACAACCCGCGCTACGCCTGGCGCACTGGTCTTCAGGATAGCGGCCACGCTCCAGCTCTGATCCGGATCATAGCCCCACACGGCCTTCAGAAAGGCATTCACGTCGGCAACTGTCGGAGAACTGGCCGTGAAGTTCTTCAAATTCACAGGGGGAAACGGGTTCGTTGGCACCGCATTCGGAGCCGGAGCCTGCGGTTCATTCGCTTGCTGCGCCTGGGCTGTGGCTGGCGACATCTCCGGGGCAGAGGGCGTCTTCGCCCAACCCGAAGTTGCCGGCACAGTGGGCGTCTGCCCCCAACCCGAAGCTCCTGTTGCGAACATCGTCCATCCTAGGATCCATGCCATTTTCTTCATGCGTTGCACCTTGTCCATCCTCCAACTTTTCTTCACAGTAGTCGCCATCTCCTGAAACCATCCAACCCCTAGACCATTTTCCCTGAAGGTGTAAGCAAGGGGAACGACTCCTGTGGGCGTTTTCCTCAATGAAAACGCCACTGAACGCCCGCTTCCGTACACCCATCATCAGGGAAAATGGTCTAGCCGTCTCTTCAACTTCATCAAACTTCCCGTCTGGCGGCAACCGGGAACCTTCTTCCCATGCCAAACGACTTCTTGGAAACTTTCAACACAGGCGCTGCCTGTTGCCGTTTGTACTCACTCATCTCCACCAGGCGAATTACCCTTTGCACCTGCTCCAGCTCTACGGCCTGGCTCCGGGCGATCTCCTCTGCGGATCTATAATCCTCAATGTACGCCTTCAGAATCGGATCCAGCAGATCATAGGGCGGTAAGGAATCAGTATCCTTCTGCCCCGGCCGAAGCTCCGCGGAAGGAGGCTTGGTCAGTGTAGCTGCCGGAATCACTTCGCGCTCGCGATTCAACCACCGGCTCAGCTCATAGACCTCGGTTTTGTAGAGATCTCCAATCACGGCCAGCGCGCCCACCATATCTCCATACAACGTGCAGTAGCCGCAGGCCATCTCACTCTTGTTCCCGGTCGTCAGCACCAGAGCACCGGTTTTGTTGGAGAGCGCCATCAACAGACTCCCCCGAATCCTCGGCTGCAAGTTCTCTTCCGCCAAGCCGAATCCGGACGCTGCCCCGGCCATTCGATAGACCGGCCGCAGGGCTTCCAGCAACTGCTCATAAGTGCGATGGATCGGGATCACTCTGAAACCGATCCCCAGATTCCTGGCCAACATTTCAGCGTCCTGGATGGAGCCCGCGGAGGAGAATTCACTCGGCATACCCACCCCCAGCACATCTTCGGCGCCGAGCGCCGCAACCGCGATTGCCGCCACCAAGGCCGAATCGATTCCGCCGCTCAACCCGACAATCGCCTTGCGAAACCCGCACTTGTGAAGATAATCTCGGGTTCCCAATACCAAAGCCCGCCAGAGCCGCTCAAGGTGGTGCGGATCGTCACCGGCAGCCTGCGGCGGCCCTGCAACCAACCGCAGCGGCGGCCCTTCATCGATGCCCGGAGCGCTCCTCCAGGCGGCCACTTCGCCCTCGGTCTCAATCAGCAACAGATCCTCTTCAAAGCTGCGCGCCTCTGCAAAAACCCGCCCGTCAGGCCCGACGGCAAAGGACGCGCCATCGAAGATCAGGCTATCGTTGGCGCCCACCTGGTTCACCATCACCACGGTGGCTCGATGTCTGTTGGCCAGGGCTCCGATCATCTTCTGTCGCAGCTCCTGCTTTCCCTTCCAGAACGGCGAGGCCGAGATGTTTACAATCAACCTATGCCCGCTGAGCATTTGCGGCAGCGCGGCCCACTGCCGCATCAGCTCTTCGATTGGATCGACCGGATACATCGGTCTCGGCCAGAACAGCTTGTCGTTCCAGGCGTCCTCACAGACCGTTATGGCTACGGCCTGTCCCTTCACCACCGCCAGCATCTGTCTTCCGGCCGGCTCAAAGTAACGCTGCTCATCGAAGACGTCATAAAACGGAAGCAGCATCTTCTGCTGCACAAACTTGATCTCGCCGTCCTCCAGCAGCACGGCCGCATTTCGAGCCCGTTTGCCGGAGACGCTCTCGCAGCGCAGGGGCGAACCACAAAGCACCGCCGGCCTGTCGAAGCCGGAACTCGACGCCCGGGTCAACGCCGCCAGCTCCGCCAGAGCCTGCTCGGCACGCACAACAAAGATCTCCTTTTCCAGGAGATCCGCCGGAGGATAGCCGCAGGTAGCCAGCTCTGGAAAGACCACCAGCCTAGCTCCAGATGCCGCCGCCCGTTCGACGAACTGCGTGATCTTCTTCAGATTTCCCGAGAAGTCCCCGACCGTTGGATTGATCTGCGCCAGCGCGATCCGCACTCCTCCAGTCTAGAGCAGTTTTGCGGTCTCCGTTTTCAGAAACAGGAGAGAGCGGTTCGACTTTTGAGGGAGTTTGCTGCTCGCTCAGCGCCGCCCGACTGGAAAGGACAGAGTCATTCGATAGCCTTCAAGATCAGAACCCGCGGCACTGACCGTACGGCAACGATCTCTGCCGCGCAGCAATGATTCTTGAAGATCTTCCCGGGTGGCGCCCCGACGGTGGGAACCTATCCGCAGTTGGAGAGAAGGCATCTCAATCGCGGGGTGGCGCCAAGCGAGGGAGGGGTGGTGCCAAGCGACGCCAACCGCCCGTTTGCTTGCGCCAAAGGCCGCCTGCAAAGAGATGCTGGCCGTTTCCAAATGGCTTCGAGCTGCAGGATGCCTCGACCTGCCGCGCGCGGCCTCACGGAAGAAAAACAGCGAAAAATCAAGAGCCTGTTCCGCTCAGCACTGCACCCACGGTACGAGCCAGTATACGCAGATCCAGCACCAGATTCCAGTTCTCCACATAGGCCGTATCCAGCGAGATATAGCTATCAAAGGACGGATCCTGACGGGCCTCTACCTGCCATAAACCAGTGATCCCAGGCAGAACATCCAGCCGACGCAGATGCCGAAGATCGTACTTTTCGACCTCCGCGGCCAGCGGTGGCCGGGGACCGACAAGACTCATGTCTCCAATCAATACGTTGAAGAACTGCGGCAGCTCATCCAACGAGTACTTTCGCAACCAGGCTCCGACCCGAGTAATCCGCGGATCATTGCTGATCTTGAACAAGATCCCGTCGCGCTCGTTCTTATGCTCAAGATTCTGCTGCAACTCATCTGCGTTGGCTACCATGGTGCGGAACTTCAGACAAGTAAAGGTTCTCCCTTTTCGCCCGATGCGTACCGCTCGGTAGAAGACCGGTCCCGGAGAGTCCAGACGGATCAAAACGGCGATTGCGGCCATGAAGGGCGCGATCACCAGCAGCGCCAGCACCGAGAGCAGGACGTCGAGCCCACGTTTCAGCAGAAACGCTCCGCGGGGAAACTGCCGCTGGTGCAGAGGAATGGTTGGAAACTGTCCAATGAACTCCACGGGAGCGTTCCAGGCCAGACCGTCATACAGATCAGGCACCACCCGCACCTCAATGCCATGCACCCGAGCCTCCTCAACCACCGAGATCACCGTCTGCTTGTCGGCTGGGGTTGAGAAGTAGATTTCATCCACAAAAAGCGAGCGCGCCAGACCGACACAGTTATGAATGCTTCCGATGGACTGCGCATTGGCGGGCTCTTCGGCCTCCCCATCCAGAGAGATAAATCCCATGAATCGAAAGCCCATATGGGGCAACGCCTGAAGATGATTGCGAAGCGCCTGCGCCACCCGCCCATTGCCCACAATCAAAACGTTCCTGGTCTCCCGCCCCTGCAGGAACCTGCGCTGCATCATCTTGCGCTCAATGGCGCGGCGCAACATCAAAAAAGCCAGGGTAATGAAGATCGTCAGCGCCACCACCACCCGCGAAACAGCATACTCCTTCATGACGTACAACGTGCCGCACAGCATCAGACCCGAGGTCAGCGTAGCCTGCACCGTGAGCCGCTGTTCGTTCAAGCCGCTGCGCACATCGGGCGGACGGTACAGTCCGTACAGTCTTGCGAAGACAACAACATACAAACCGAAGACCAGCAGATACGCGACGGAGACCAACGGCGCAGCGGCTTCCAGATGCCGTAGGACGGGATCAGAGGTGGGCGCCGCCACTGGGTCCAGATGAATACGGAAGGCGATAAATCCGGCCAGCAACGCGCTGAGGAAGTCCGACATCGCCCACACCGTGATCGCGATCGATGGTCTCGCGAACAACCGTATTCGCTCTTGGGCTCGAGCCATTTGCCGCCGCTGGCTTGAGATCGTTGCTTGCTTCAAATACTCAAGAGTCCCCATCGTGCGTCCCCGCAGTACGATTCCCTCTTCCTAGCCGCTGGTTACGCCATACCGTGCATGGCCGGAGTTCTTGTGGTGATCTCGGTTAATCTCTTGTATATCATCCATCTCACTAAAGTTTGAAGAAATTATTACTGGTTTCTAAGATTCGTTATCATAAGGGTTCACACGTTGCAAAACCAGGCACTTAAGTTGGTAGCCGGTTGAGAGGCATCTATACTGGCATCGCCAACTCGTCCCTGGAAAAAAACTCTCGCAGCATCGGGTCTGGGCTAGAGCGCATCTCCTCCGGGGTACCGAAGAAGCGAACTGCGCCTTCATCGAGAAAGACCAACCGGTCCGCCAGCTTTTCGGCAAAGCGCATGTCATGGGTCACAATGATGCTGGTAAGGTGCAACTGCATCTTGAGCCGCTGAATGAGGTTGCCCAGCAGGTGCCCCATCAGTGGATCCACCATCGTGGTCGGCTCGTCATAGAGAATCGCGGAGGGCTGCGCCGCCAGGGCTCGTGCAATCGCTACTGAACGCTTCATCCCGGTGGAAAGCTCCGCAGGCAACTGATCCTCCATCCCCGCCACCCCGGCCATCTCCAGTAAACCCCGGACGACCTGCAAGATCTGATCTTCCTGAAGATTGCCCCGCTCGCGCAGCGGAAAAGCCACATTCTCTCCCACCGAAATCGAATCAAACAGCGCTCCGTTCTGGAAGACCATCGTCACCTTTCGCCGTACATCCTGTATCTCTTTCTCGCTCAGCCCGCCTATCTCCTGCCCGGCCACCCTCACTGTACCGCTGTCGGCCTTCAGAAATCCCAGAATGATCCGCAGAGAGACTGATTTACCGACCCCGCTGCGGCCCAAGATGCACAGCGTTTCGCCGGGCTGCACATAAAAACTCACATCGCTGAGCACCACCCGACTGCCAAAGGACTTGTTGACGTGTTCGAAGGCGATGAACGGAACGATGTCTTCGACAGCCTTCGGATGGACTCCGGCTACGCTTTCCAGCAGCACCGGCGTCTCAGCCGCAACCTCCGCCTCCTGCTCCAGGTTCGCCTGGGCTGCCTCGGCGATAAACTCCTCCACCACGGGAGCGACATCGGCCGAGACATCCTCAATCAGTGGCCTTTCGGCCTGCTCCGCTTCGCCGCCAGACGCTGCTTCTTGCGGGCCGCGTGGCAAAGGCGCTGACGAAGGATCCGCTCCATTCGCCCGCTCACCGGGGGCCGATAACGGGGCCGGCTCGCAAGGCCCTCCGGGTTGGGAAGAATCAGAATGCCGCTCTGGTTCGCTCATTGCTGTTCCTTCTTATGATGCACGCTTTTGATTCCGGCATTCCCCGCTGGAAATCCACAGGCGGCACCTGCGCGGGTACGTTCCAGGTTTGGGCAATGGCGTTCTTGATGCGCTAAGCGAGCCGCCGCTCCTGCGCCGGAGACGGCCCGAGCGGCGCCGGCTGGCTCTCCGCATCCTTCACGGGTCGGCCTGGAAACATTCAGCTCTCCCAATCGATTGCCCCACCCGGCTGCGCCAGACGCTCCGCCAAGACCAACTCCTGAGGGGTATTG
>JAKART010000090.1 GCA_021819255.1 Acidobacteriota bacterium | reverse complement strand
TACGCGGTCAGCGTTCTGGTGCTGCCTCGCTCCATGCTCACGGAGAGCATGAGCCGGCGCGGGATGCATCTAAGCCGGGAGTTTGGCTCCGACCCTCTGGAGTCCGTTCTCGTTTCCCATGCCATGCATACCAGCGTCTTTGCCCTGCCGGAGAGCGCCACCCGAAAGGACGCCGCAGCCTGGTTGAGCAAGATGGAGGAGCGTGGGGGCGAGGCCTGGAGCCACTGGCAGCGCATCTTTCCGTTGGTCGATAGCGACGGCAGATTGATCGGCGCCCTCACTCGGGCGCAGATGATTGCGGCAGCACGCAAAGACGACCTCTCCGTGCCTCTGGCTCAGGACGCCAACACCAATCCAATCACCGTATCGCCGACAACCACGTTGCGCGCCTGCGCCATGTCGATGGCGGAATCTACGCTCACCTCCTATCCGGTGGTCGACCCAGACGGCAAGCTGGTTGGAATCATGACGATCAACGACCTGCTGAAGGGGCGAAGCGAGGAAGCCCATCGCGAGACCGATCGCGAGCGGATCCTTCGGTTACGCTGGCCGTTTGGACACCACGCCGGCCATCGGGCGCCGGCGAGTCCGCCCCAGACGATCGAGGACGAATGCGACGAGCCGCTCTAGACCCGCAACTCAGGCCAGCTTGCTGACTCCCAGCAGCTCAGCCATCTCCTCGTAGAGAAAGCCGTGGCCGGGCCTGTAGGGCTGGATCCACCTTCCGTCAAGCACAAACTGCGGAATGGCGCGCTTGCCGGTATGCGCGATGACGGCTTCCGCAGCTCCAGGGGTGGTTTCGATATTGATCTCGGTGTAGACGATGCCGTGCTGGTTGAGAAAACGCTTGGCGTCTCGGCAGTCGCGGCACCAGTCGGCGGAGTAGACCAGAAGTTCCATCCATCGATTATCGCAAAGCCCTGGTTTGGCCAGGGAGGTATACTCAGGGAGTTCGGGCCTCATCCGCCGCAGAAGGGCGGAGCGGCACTGGAGAAAACCATGAGCCTGACACAGCTCCTCCGCGGCGGCGGAGCGGACCGCCCCACCCCGCCTGTCACCGTCCAGACTCTTCTGGAAAAGAAGCGCGCCGGCCAGCCCATCACCGCGCTCACCGCCTACGATTACCCCACAGCCTGTCTCGTGGATCAGGCCGGCATCGATCTGATCCTGGTGGGAGACTCGCTCGGCATGGCCGTGCTCGGCTATGAGACCACACTGCCGGTCACCATGGACGAGATGGCGCATCATACCCGAGCCGTAGCGCGCGGCGTTCGGCGCGCCTTTCTGGTCGCCGATATGCCCTTCGGCTCCTATCACGTGTCCGCAGAGGATGCCGTGCGTAACGCTGTGCGGCTGGTCAAAGAGGCCGGCGCGCACGCGGTCAAGATCGAAGGCGGCCGAACCCGCGCGGCTCTGGTGCGACATGTCGTTGCGGCCGAAATCCCCGTCGTCGCCCACATCGGACTCACCCCTCAGTCCGTGCATCGGATGTCCGGCTACCAAGTTCAGGGACGCACCATCGAGGCCGTCGAAGGGCTTTACGCCGATGCCGAAGCTCTGCAGGCTGCCGGCGCGGCGGCGATCGTGCTGGAAGGAATTCCGCGCGAAGTGGCGGCCAGAATTACGGCTCATACCTGCTTGCCGACCATCGGGATTGGAGCCGGTCCCGGCTGCGATGGCCAGATTCTCGTCTTCCACGATCTGGTCAATCTCACCTTCTCGCCTCCGGCAAAGTTCGTGCGCAGATACGGAGACGCGGCCGCACTCTTTTCCCGTGCGCTTCAGCGTTACCGCGACGATGTGCTCTCAGGAGGTTTCCCTGGCGATGCCGAGAGCTACCACCTGCCCAAAAAGGTGACCGCGGAGCTTGCCGAAACCGGACTGCTGGACCCGGCGCCGGGCGGAAACGGAAAATCGCCATGCGCCCTGGAGAGCGCTGCGGCGCTTGCCGAGCCGGTAGCGCCGTCCCGGCTGGCAGGAGATTAAGCATGAAGACTCTTTTTACCGTGCGTGAGATGCAGGCAGCCTGCCGTTCTCTGCGCCAGACTGGCTCTCTGGGCCTGGCGCCCACCATGGGAGCGCTGCATGACGGTCATCTCTCTCTGGTCCGGCGGGCGGCGGCGGAGAATGACGCGGTCGCCGTCTCCATCTTTGTGAACCCGACCCAGTTTGCCCCGGGCGAAGATTATGACGCCTACCCGCGGCGCTTGGCCGAGGATGGCGCCAAGCTGGAGGCTGAGGGAGTCGATCTGCTCTTTACCCCCAGCGTTGAGGAGATGTATCCCAGCGGCGCGACGACCTTCGTCGAGGTCGCCGGTTTGGGCGACCGCCTGGACGGCGCCTCGCGTCCGGGACACTTTCGCGGCGTGGCGACGGTCGTGGCCAAGCTCTTCCACATCGTCCATCCGGATCGAGCGTACTTCGGCCAGAAGGATGCCGCTCAGGTGGCCGTGCTGCGAGCCATGGTTCGCGACCTGCTCTTCCCGCTGCAGTTGGTAGTTTGCCCTATCGTCCGCGAACCGAGTGGCCTGGCCATGAGCTCGCGCAATCTCAATCTGTCCGCAGCGGAGAGAGACCGCGCCGGGGCGCTCTCCCGCGCTCTGCAGACCGCGGCCCGGCTGGTGCGCGATGGAGAGACCGGCGCGGCGGCGCTCCGGGTCGCCATGCTCAGCCAGCTATCCAACGAAGATGGGGTGGTGCGCTTGGACTATGCGGAAGTTGTCCACCCGGAGACGCTGCTCCCGGTTGCCGATACCCGTCAGGGGGCTCTGCTGGCGGTTGCCGCCTGGGTCGGACAGACACGCCTGATTGACAACCTCCTGGTGGAGGCTTTACCGGCCGAGCGCCCGCAGTCGGCTTCCCTGCCTGAACAAATCGAGGCGATGCATGTCTGAACCTCGTCGAATCCTGTTGGGAGTCTGCGGCGGCGTCGCCGTCTACAAGGCCGCGGAACTGGTGCGGGAGTTGCAGCGCCGTGGCGCGGTGGTCCGGGTGATGATGACGCAGGCGGCGCAGGAGTTTGTTCGCCCGCTGACCTTTGCCGCGCTCACCGGACACAAGGTCTATACCGGCATGTGGGACTCACCCGCCGATCAGGCGGCGATGGAACACATTGAGCAGGCGCAATGGGCAGAAGTGCTCTTGATCGCTCCGGCTACGGCGCATACCTTGGCCAGACTGAGCGCAGGCTTGGCCGACGATCTCCTCTCCACCACCTACCTGGCCACCCAGGCGCGGGTGGTTCTGGCTCCGGCCATGAACGTGAACATGTGGAATCATCCCGCCACGCGATCCAACCTGGAGACACTGGAGAGGCGTGGGCATCGCATCGTTGCGCCAGGCAGCGGCTACCTGGCTTGCGGCATGACTGGCGACGGCCGTCTGGCGGATCCAGAGGCCATTGTGCAAGCCGTTCTTGAACAGGATGTGCGAAACCCGGCGGACTCCGCGCCGCAGCCGCCGGCCCAGGACCTGGCGGGCGAGACCGTTTTGATTACCGCCGGAGGAACCCGCGAGCCCATCGATGCGGTTCGATTCATCGGCAATCGTTCCAGCGGCCGCATGGGCTACGCTTTGGCAGAGGCGGCCCGGCGCCGCGGAGCCCGCGTGATTCTGGTCTCCGCAGCCAGCGTACTGCGCGCGCCGGAGGAGTGTGAGGTCATGCCGGTGGAAACAGCCGAGCAGATGCATGTGGCTGTGCTCCAACGCCTCCCCGAAGTCACCATCGTCATCAAGGCCGCTGCTGTCTCGGACTTTCGCGTGCGCGAGGTGGCCGCCACCAAGCTGCATCGCGAAGATCCGCCGAAGATTGAGCTGCAGCCCACCGCAGACATCGTGCGCAGCATCGTCGAGAGAAGGCAGCCCGGTACCCTGGTGATCTCCTTTGCCGCCGAGATGAGCCTGGATGTGGAACGCGCCCGGAAGAAACTCCTTCGCAAGGGCGCCGATGCCATCTTCCTCAATGACATCAGCCGGCCGGGAGTTGGCTTCGATTCGAGCCAAAACGCCGGAGTGTTCCTGACCATGGAAACTGAGGTGCGGCTTCCAGAGTCCTCCAAGAGCGAGGTTGCCAATCGCATTCTGGACCAGATTGTGTCGCTACGCGCCGGCAGAGCCGTGGCGCCGTAGCGGCGCACGGATTCCGTGCCGCCGGCTTCACCGCCGGGCACGAAAGAATTCAGTCAACATCTGGCCGCACTCCTGGGCCAGAACCCCTGCCACCAACTCTACCTGGTGATTGAGCCGGGGATGGTTCATCACATCCAGCACCGAACCACAGGCCCCAGCTTTTGGATCGGATGCGGCAAAGACCAGCCGCGCCACGCGCGCATGCAGGATGGCGCCGGAGCACATCGAGCATGGCTCCAGCGTGGAGTAGAGCGTGCAGCCCGGCAGCCGGTAGTTGCCCAGGGCTCTGCCCGCCGCGCGCAAGGCCACCATCTCGGCGTGGGCCGTTGGATCCGAGTCCCGCAGCACGCGATTCTCCCCGCGGGCAACCACCTCTCCCTCAGGCGAGACGATCACCGCTCCCACCGGCACCTCGCCCGCCTCCTCGGCGGCGCGCGCCTGCTCCATCGCCAGCAGCATCAACCTTTGATCGCGTGAGAGCGGTTCAGCGGACATAAAGAGAGCCTGCAACACCGGAGAGCCAGCCGGGCCGCTGGATGGGATCAGAAGCCGAACTCACGCCGGCTCCTGCTGGGTCATGCAATGCAGTGCTCCCAGTCCCCAGATGAAGTCAGTGCAATGGATCCCAGTCACGGTGCGGTCCGGGAAACACTCGGCCAGGGTATTAAGAGCCAAGCGGTCGTTGGGATCGTTGAAGGTTGGAACCAATACCAAGTGATTGGCGATGTAGAAGTTGGCGTAACTGGCCGGCAACCGCTGCCCCTCAAAGACCACCGGCGCGGGCATGGGCAAGGTCTTGATGATGAACGGCCTTCCCTTCAGGTTGCGCGCGGCGTGCAGCCGCTCCAGATTTTCCGCCAGGGGAAGATGGTTCTCGTCTCTGGTATTCGGCTCCACGGCGGTCAGGATGGTATTGGCTCCGACAAACCGGGAGATATCGTCGATGTGCCCATGGGTGTCGTCGCCGGCGCAGCCACGGTTGAGCCAGATCACCTTCTCGATGCCAAAGTACTCGGCAAAGGCCGACTCAAGCTGCTCCCGGCTGACGCCCGGATTGCGTTGCTGCACAAGGCTCAAAAGACACTCCTCCGTGGTCAGAAGAATCCCTTCGCCGTTGCTGTCGATGGAGCCGCCCTCCAGCACCAGGCGGTGGGTCCGGCCGTCGGCGAACGTGGTCACTGGCTCCAGCACGCGCATGCCCTTGAGTTTTGCCACATGCCTGGGAATCAGAGCGTCATTCCGCCAGTTGGGATACTTCGCCCAGGCGTTGAACTTCCAGTGGGTCACCGCCACTTCACCGTGCGCGTCTTTCACAAAGATGGGGCCCGAGTCGCGCAGCCAGACGCGGTCCGTTCGCCAGCAGTGGAAGTGCAAGCGGGCGGCATTCCCGCCCTGTCTGCGCAACATGTTCAGCGCCCGGCGCTGATCCCCTTCATCATTCACCAGAATGTGGACGTCCTCCATCTGAGAAAGATGCCGCACAATCTCGCAGTACACCCACGGAATGGGCTGAAATTTGTTTGGCCAATCCTCGGGGTTATGCGGCCAGGCGATCCAGGTTGCGGCGTGGGGAGACCACTCCGCAGGCAGGCTGTATTGGCTCTTGGCAGATGAGGTCGGTCGCTTCACGGTGTCTGTTTCTATTGTCGCTTGGTTCTCGTTCACTGGCGTGTCATGGGAGGTTCAATGGGCCGATGTTTGACCTGTTGCATAGAAGGAATAGGTAGCCTGATAGGGCACTCGCACCTCGTTGTTCTGGTGCACGGCATCGCAACCCATGGTGGGAACGCCCGCCTGCGTATCGGATCGGCGCACCAGCGTTACCGCTGTCAAGACGCCCGTTGCCTGGCCGGTGGGGTGAGTGCGTACCAACAGCGAGGGAAGGTTCGCCGGATTGGCCGCAGGCCGGCGCGCGATCACCTCGCCGGTAATGGAGCTGCCGTCCGCCCAGGTCCAGGCGGGCCCCACGCTGTGCGTTCCTACCGGCTGCCGCGTGGCTGGATCAAAGAGGCGGGCGATCGGCATCTCTAGCGTCCACTCGTAGGTTCCGTGCTGTGGGGCGCAGCGGTAGACCTGCACGCCCAACCCGACAGCCGTCGCCGTCAGATGGGCATCCGGAGGAGGCAACGTGGGGTCCTGGCTCTGGCCCGGCATCAGCAATGCGAGCAAAACAAGGGAAGCTAGCATAGATCGTCTACCTTTCCGGCTGTGTTCTCCAAAAGATTTCAGGCTGATGCGTCATTCAGGAATCGGCTGGTGATCCCCGCATAGGCGTCGATGCGTCGATCACGCAGAAATGGCCAGTGCTGCCGGGCGACTTCAATTTGGTCCAGATCCAGATCCGCGATCAGAATCTCCTCTTTCTCGTGGGCGGCTCGGACGAGGATCCGGCCCAGGGGATCAGCGATGAAGCTGCCGCCCCAGAACTCGATTCCTTCGCCCGCCGAGCGGCCCGCCAAACTCTCTGCCGGCCCGCCGATGCGCGCTCCGTCATGGACGACCTCCCCATGCTCGTGCCCCACGCGATTGACCGCGCAGACAAAGACGCCGTTGGCGATCGCGTGGGCGCGCTGAATCGTCTGCCACGCTTCATACTGAGAGACTCCGAACTCCTGCTTCTCGCTCGGGTGCCAGCCGATGGCCGTCGGAAAGAACAGAGCCTGAGCGCCCTTCAGGGCGGTGATGCGCGCTCCCTCGGGGTACCACTGGTCCCAGCACACCAGCGTTCCCAGGGAGCCCGCCGAGGTCGGCTGCGCCCGGAAGCCCAGGTCGCCGGGCGTGAAGTAAAACTTTTCATAATAAAGCGGGTCGTCCGGGATGTGCATCTTGCGGTAGATCCCGGCCACGTGATCGACAGCGGTGGAAGCGTAGTCCAACGTCGCGGCGGTGTTGTGGTAAAGGCCCGGCGCACGGCGTTCAAACAGGCTGGCAATCAGCACCAGCCTGAACTCGCGCACCACGGCGCTCAAAGCCGCTGTGGAGGGTCCTGGAATCGGCTCAGCCACGGCAAACAGGGCGTGATCTTCCCGCTGGCAGAAGTACTGGGCACGAAACAACTCCGGCAGGCAGACCACCTTGGCTCCGGCCTGCCCGGCTTCGCGGACCCAGGCGACAGCCTTGGCCAGATTGGCCTCCGTCGAAGGCTCGCACGACATCTGAATCAAGGCAACGCGAACAGTAGCCATAAACTCCTCTCTATCCAGCTAGAGCAAGGGCGCGCAAGCAAAAGGCGCTGGAAGGAGCCAGCGCCGGATGCGGTCAGATCCATTTTATCCACCCTCCGCCCGGACGGCGAGAGGCCGAGCAGGACGCTGCGAGAGGAGAGCGGCTCCCAGCGCCCTGGGCTGAAGTTGGCTGCGGGTTCCTTTGCCGGCGTCGCCGGCGTCGCGCTGCCCGCTATGCCCAGACGGCTTCGATTCCCCGCCTGCTCCGCTGACTTTTCCGGGCTTTTCTTTATGATTTCTTAATGGTGGCTTCTGCTAATTTTAAATTCAAGCCGCAAGCTTGCCCCTGAATGAAGCCGCCGATATACCCCGCGCGTATTCGTTCGCTTCCCTGCAAGAGGAATCCTAACCCAGGCAACTCACTGCCAACCCAAGGAGCGCCATGTCAACCGAATTTCGTAACTTTCTGGAGTTGTCCTATCCGGAGCTGGAAGAGCTCAACCTGAGGGCAAAGGAGCAGCGCCGGAACCGCGTGGCTGCCGATGTCGTCCAGGAAGAGCGCCTGAAGTATCTGACCGACACCCCTGGAATCAAGGCTGTAACCGTGCTCTTTTCTGATCTGGAAGGCCGGCTGCACATGCTGGACTATGACAAGAAGTTCCTGGTCAAGAGCTATGACAACCTGACCTTTGATGGTTCCTCCATCCGCGGCTTCACCGCCCAGCGTGAGAGCGACCTTCG
>JAKART010000089.1 GCA_021819255.1 Acidobacteriota bacterium | reverse complement strand
ATCTTGCCCTGCGACTGGAAGGCGAAGAACCAGTCCGCCTCCGCAAGGCCCACCGGCCGCAGCGCGGCCGCAATCGCCAGCGCGGTCTGCTTGCACTCCACCGGATACGGGTCCGGCGACTGGAGGTTGCCGTAGTCCTGCATGCCGTCGGCGGAGACGGCCGCTCCATACCGGCCCGCGGGCTGGTTCGAGAGCGGCGCGGGAGCCGGGGTCATGATGGTCCGGCAGGGAACGGCGTGGGCCGTGAAGAGAATGGGAACGCGGGAGCCGGTGACGGCGCAGGCCTCAGCCCACGCCGGCCACAGGCGCTCGGCAAAGGCCTGCGCCAGCAGCGGCTCATCCGCCCAGCCGGAGATGAAGTCCACGCTGAAGCTGGAGCCCACCGCGGCCATCAGGGCGCGGCGATAGAGCCCCGTGGAGGTGCGCGAGTTCTGTGGCGCCAGGCACAGCACGCGCGCGTTCTGGATGCCGTCCGCCTTCATCTGCGCCACCACCTCGGCGATGGACGGCCGCCAGTTGCGCATGGCCACATAGACGCGCGCGCCCGCGCCCTGCGCCTGGCGCAGGAACGCTTGCAGCAGCCGGGCCTGCAGCAGCGTCCAGCGCGTCAGCGGCGGGCCCAGAGGCAGACCGTCCTCGCCCAGGCCGGGCATCGAGTCGGTCAGGCCAATCTGGGCGTAACGCTGCTGCAACTCTTCGATGACGTGCTGCGGCATGGGCCGGCCGCCGGTCACCTTCCGCAGATACTCGGCCATCTCGCTCAGCCGGTCCGGGGTGCCGTGGGCCAGCAGCAGCGTCGCGCTGCGGACAGGGTTGGCGCCGGGCAGGCTCTGCGCTGCGGGAGTTGGACTGGATGGAGAATCGACGTTCATAGAAGATTTGGATGCCTCAAAAGGTGGCTGACCGGCCGGCAAAATCCCTTTTCTGAGGCTTGGCGTTCTCTTTCCGGGGCTTGGCGTTCTCTTTCCGGGGCTCAACAGGCCCTGCCGAGCGGGAGGCGCTGAGCCGGCCAACCCACTCCGCCACCTGGATCACCTTCTCCACCGGGGTTCCCGGCACAATGCCGTGGCCCAGGTTGAAGATGTGTCCGGGGCGGCCGGCGGCCAGGGCAAGGATCTCCCGCACCCGCGACTCCAGAACCTCCAGCGGAGCGAACAGGGAGATGGGATCCAGATTGCCCTGCACGCCGCACCCTGGCCCCACCGCTCGCCAGCCCTGATCCAGCGGAATCCGCCAGTCCAGGCCGATCACGTCCGCCCGGGTCTCGGCCATGGAGGGCAGCAGCGAGGCGGTCTCCACGCCGAAGTAGATGACGGGAACGCCCAGGGCCTGGATGCGCTGCACCAGCTCCGTGGTGGGGGCCAGACAGAACTGGCGATAGTCGGTTACCGAGAGTGCGCCCACCCAGGAGTCGAAGATCTGGATGCAGTCTGCGCCGGCCTCCACCTGCTGCTGCGCGTAGGCCACCAGAACGGCGTTCAGTTTCTCCATCAGCAGGGGCCAGGCGCCGTCGCCGGCATACATCATCCTTTTGGCTTCCACGTAGTTGCGCGAGCTGCCGCCCTCGATCATGTAGCTGGCCAGGGTGAACGGAGCCCCGCAGAAGCCGATGATGCCGAGCTGGTCGCCATCGGCCCGCGGAGCGCGGAAGTGAGCGGCCACCTTTTCGATGGCCCGGGCGACGTAGACCAGCTCTTCGGCCCGGTCCGTGCGCAGCGCCTGCACGTGCTCCAGCGAGCGGAGGGGGGTGCGGACCTGGGGGCCTTCGCCGGCCACGAACTCAAAGTCCAGACCCATGGGAGTGAGGGGAAGCAGCAGGTCGGCGAAGATGATGGCCGCGTCCACGCCCAGGCGCTCGGCCGCGGTGATGGTCACCTCGGCGGCGATCTCCGGCGTGCGGCAGATCTCCAGCAGGGTGTGGTGCCGGCGCACAGCCATGTACTCCGGCATGTAGCGCCCGGCCTGGCGCAGAAACCACACCGGGGTGCGGTCCACCGGCTGGCGCAGGCAGGCGCGCACAAAGCGGCTGCCGCCCTTGGGATGCCGGCTGGGCGCAGGGGATGGCGCGGGAGACGGCGCGGGAGGCGCGGAGGCTGCAGGAGATGCGGACAGCTTGGCTGATGCGGACAGCTTGGCTTCAGATGCGTTCAAGATTCGATCAGGACTCCCGCCTTCCAGCCTAGCATCCACAGCCATTTCACAGCATCCCGCGGCCGCTGCGTCCACAGCGCCGCAGCGCTGCAATCTGCGCGGCGGCGGGTCAATCTGCACGGTGGCGGGTCAATCTGCGCGGCAGCAAGGAGCGGCAACCTTTCTGAGGATAGACTATGCAAGCGGCCTTGCACGGTCTCCGCGGTCACCCCTGCCGACTAGGTGAGCCTCTCGGCACGCCCCCGGGCTGGAAGAGCAGCTCGCGGAAGCTCCGGCAAGTCATTGCAGAGAGCCGACGCTCGGTCAGCCGCGCTGGATCAGCCATTCTGGGTCAGCCATTTTGGGCCAGCCATTCTGGGCCAGCCATTGAAAAGAGCGGTGGATTCACGAGACATTGGAAAGAGAGCAATTCATGACAAGAAAAGAGACGAGAGTTCAAAGCCTATGCTGAATTATTTGGAGCTGCCCGCCGGTGAGCGCGCCCCGGAGCTGGTCAACGCCGTCATCGAGATTCCGCTCGACGGCATCAATAAATACGAGTACGACAAAAAGCTGCACGTCTTCCGCCTGGACCGCAACCTGTACTCGCCGGTGCATTATCCGGGCGACTACGGCTTCATCCCCAGCACCCTGGCGGAAGACGGAGATCCGCTGGATGTTCTGGTGCTGGTGGAAGCGCCCAGCTTTACCGGATGCCTGCAGGAGGTGCGTCCCATCGGCGTGCTGGAGATGATCGATCAGGGCCAGCCGGATGAAAAGATTCTGGCCGTGGGCGCCGGCAATCCGCGTTACCAGAACGTCAACGAGTACACCGAGGTCTACCCGCATACGCTGCGCGCCGTCAAGCACTTCTTCTCCATCTACAAGGACCTGGAGGGCAAGCGCGTGGAGGTTCGGGGGTGGAAGGACGCGGCCACGGCGCGGCAGATGATCGTGAAGGCGCAGCGAGCCTTCCAGGAGAAGAACGGCAAGGGCTAATGCCACTGCCCAGACTCCCTGGCAGTCCGCCCCACCTCCACACTGGGTGCCCCACATCTCGTCTTTTGAGATGTGGGTTTGCAGGATGCCCTGCGCCGCCTGGCCGCTACCAACATCGTCGAAAGCCCGCACGCCAGAATGCGCATCCAGCACTTGGCGTGTCACTCACTGGCAACACGGCAAGATAGTTTCGCGCTGGATGGCTTAGCTCTTCCTCAGAACCGGGAAGCGCCTCCAGCGCATCACGGAGCTCAACGTGGAGCGCAAAGAGGACGCAAAGACCTGTTTGCGCTGCGAGCCGTCCTGAACCCCACGGCGACCGCCGGCAGGAAGGCCGCGCTGCAACATCAACCCGCCCGCCGCTCGCAGCTTCCAACTGGATGCGGGACATGCTCCGGATCTCCGAATTACAAGAGATCATCGTTTTATGGCGGAGTCGGCTCCAATTTGTTACGCTCAAGCTATGCAGGTAACCGTCGAAATCCCGGATCAGTTTGTCCAGCACCTTGTGCCTGCTGGACGTGATGCGGCCCGTTCGCTTCTGGAGGAGTCGGTTGCCGGCGCCTATCGGGACGGTCGGTTGACGACGGAGCAGGTCCGCCAACTCCTTGGTTTTGGGACCCGGATGCAGGTCGACGCCTTCCTCCAGCAGCACGAGGTTTATGACTACACGGTCGAAGACCTCGACAAGGACATGGCCACGCTTGGCCGGGTTCTTGCAACGAACAGCCGGTAGTCGCTGGCATGATCGTCGTTGCCGACACCAGTCCATTGAATTACCTCATTCGCCTTGGTTATCCCGAAGTTCTTCATGAAATCTATGGGCGCGTTCTGGCGCCGGGAGCCGTTCTCATCGAATTGCAGCATTCCGATGCTCCTTCGGAGGTGCGTGCCTGGGCATCAGCTCCTCCTGCATGGCTTGAGGAGAGGCAGGTTCAGCAGTTCGACGGGAGTCTGGCTGCTGAACTCGGAGATGGAGAACGCGAGGCCATCAGCCTTGCTCTGGAAGCCAAAGCAGACATTCTTCTGATGGATGAACGTGCAGGACGGCAAGAGGCCGAAGCTCGGCAGATTGAAGTCGCAGGTACACTGGCGGTTCTTCTGCAAGCGTCTTCCCGGGGAAATTTTGACTTTCCAGAGGCGCTGAAACAGCTTCGTCGATACAGGTTTCGGGCTTCGCAGGCTGTGGAAGCAACCATGCTGGCGCGCTACGAACAGGCGAAAAAGCTGGGGAAGGCCTGACCAAGACCCCCTGAACTCGGGTCATGCTCAAATCTGGCGGTGGGTGTGAACAATTTCCGCTCAACCGTCTGATAAATACCCGAAAACACTACGCTGCGCTGCTGTCGATCTTGTGTCTGGGGGCCATTTCCGGCCCCCAGACACACTACGCCCCCAGAGGGGCCGACCGCTTGCGGTGCTGATAGAGATTGACAAGCGCGAAGGCCGTCAGCAGCCGGGTGTCCCACATCTCGTCTTTTGAGATGTGGGTTTGCAGGATGCCCTGCGCGCCGTCCCCAACCCCACGGCGACCGCCGGCAGGAAGGCCGCGCTGCAACATCAACCCGCCCGCCGCTCGCAGCTTCCAACTCGCTGCGAGACCTTCTTACGCTCCTTTGACCACTGCCAGAGGGCGCGGTCGAGGGTACGCAACGTCGTACCATGCTTCTCGGCGAGTTCACGACAGGCTTTGCGGTACGCCACGTAGAAGGCAAAGCTGTCAGGCCGGTTCTCGATGCCGAGCGACTCCAGAGCCCGGAAATCCAGCACGGTGTATCGCTCAGGATGGATAGCGGCCAGAATCGCCGACGCCATGGGGCTGCCCACCCCATTCAGCGCGGTCAGGACGGCCACAGTCAAAGCTTCCGGCGTAGCCGGAGCGGACGCAAGCTGAAGTGCGGCCGCTATGTCCTCGTCTGTATGGTCTTCGATCAGGGCGATTGGACGCGGGGACTTCCACTCTGCGATGGTGATCAGGTTCTCACGGTTAAAGTCTCCGGAGGCAGTTTTCTTCCCGGCGCCCCGACTTCCCTGGCCGCTTTCCCCCAAGTCTTCCTGTGCCCCCGACAGGCTTGTCGATTGCCACCTATCGATAACGATAGACATCGTCAGTAGTCTCTCTTCTAGGAATGTCCACCTCGGCTCCGTCTTCGATGAGCTTCTCGCCGACCTTCCCAAGGGCGGTGAATACCACTCCCGGAGTGAGGTTGCGCGTGAGGGTTGCGCTTGCTCAAAGAGCGGGAAGAGATGAAACAGGTTCGTCTGATTGTGCTGCGGACAAAGATTGCGCTGGCATAGAACAGGCGTAACAGGGGCAGCTCGTGGCCGGGCCGGAAGCCTTTGCCCGGATTCGGAGCCGCCTCCGCCCGGCAAATCTAGTGGTTGAATTGGTCGGCGTTGGGCACCAACCGCTGGTAGACGGAGTTGGGAATCTCGGTCTGCCAGTGGTGGGTCAGGCGCGCTAGCGCGACAAAGGCGAAGAAGATCACCGCCAGAAGGGCCGCCACGGTGCGTGGTTGCAGGGTGCGCAGCCGCCAGCGCGCATTGGAGAGCGCCAGGGATCCGGCCGCCGGGCTGGCCTCGGCGGCTAGCGGAACCTGGGGCGCACGCCGCGGCGGCAGAGCGTAGTTCAGGGCGTTCTCCGCCGGGCAGGCCGCAATGCAGCTCAGGCAACTGCTGCACTCCAGCGAGCGGATCGTTACCAGTTGCGCCACCGGAAGATGGGAAGGGCAGGCATGGCTGCACTTGTTGCAGTCGATGCAGGCCTGCGGGTCGCGGCGGATCTTCACCGGGCTGAGCGCGGAGACGATCCCCATCAACGCGCCGTAAGGGCACAGGTACCGGCACCAGACGTTCTTGATCAGCAGCGAGAGCACCACCAGCGTCAGCAGCACGCTGATTCCCACCACTCCCATCTCGCGGAAGAAGTTCAGCATCTTCACGTCGGCGATGATCCCAAACGGAGCCTCCAGGAACTGCTCCAGCCCGGCTGCCGGCATGCTCACCACAACGTAGACAAAGAAGGCCAGCAGCAGATACTTCAGGCTGCGCAGCGGGATGTCCAGCCAGCGGGGAAGCGCCAGAGGGCGCAGGCCGATGCGGCGCAGGCCACGCTCGCCCAGGTTCCACAGCGCCTCAGAGAGCGTGCCCACCGGGCACAGCCAGGCGCAGAAGGCCTTCTTCAGCAACAGGCTGGAGAGCAGGAAGGCCACCAGCAGAAACATCGCTGCCGGATGAATGGCTGCAAGATGGTGGGTCACCAGAAAGTACTTCAGGTTCATCAGCCCGGCGATGGGCAGCCAGCCCTCCACTCCGGCCGGCCGGCTCACGTAAGGGCTCTTGCCATAGCTGTCGAAGTAGCGGACCCAGAGATAGAACTGGACTCCAAGCCAGGCATTCAGCGCCAGAAAGACGATCTGCACCGCGTGGCGCAGGCGCTGGGAGCCGTCCTGGAGATGACGGCGGATGAAGGGCTTCTTGCCACATGCGGTCTGGTTGCCGAATGCGGTCTGGTTGCCGAACGCGGTCTGGTTGCCGGATGCGGTCGGTGCGGTTGGGAGTGGAGCGGTCTGAGCGGGCATGGCTACCTTCTGCTCTTCACTCTAGGCCGGCAATCTACTCCTGCGGTATGACTTAGGTCACAGGCTGTGGGAGCGGCCAGGGTTCGCCGTCTCCATGGCGGGATGTGGTAAAGTGAAAGCTGCGCTCGGGCGTTCGGACGAGCGCCGTTTGCTGTTAGCGCCCTGTCAGGCGGCTTGCGCCTGCCGGGGTTCCTGGAGCGGTCAGGCTGGGAGCGGTCAGGCTGGCGTAGCTCAGCTGGTAGAGCACCTGATTTGTAATCAGGCGGTCGGGGGTTCAAATCCCTTCGCCAGCTCCAGTTCTCCACGGCAGCCGGCGGCAAGTGACAAGTTGAATGTCGTGGATGATGGAATGGATGTGAATACCTGCCAGTTGCTCCTCGCGCAGCGTTCGCCATCGACAACTCCGGCAAAAAGACCTTGCATCTCCGGGTGCGTGGTTCAGAGGCGTGATTGCCTCTGCCTGAGTGCCGGATGGCGGCAAGCGGTTGGAGTCACCGCCGGGACGTTGCTACCAACAGGGCACAGGTGGCCGAGTGGTTAATGGCAGCAGACTGTAAATCTGCCACTCTTCGAGTTACGGAGGTTCGAATCCTCCCCTGTGCACCATCTTTCCAGCAGCGCAAGCTGCCGTATTTGGGATCTCCAGCAGCGGAAGCTGCCGGCCACGCCAGCCTGCCCCGGAACGGAATCTGCGCACAGCGATGCGGCCCGCAGCCCCGTCCGGGCGGCAGACGGTTTGAAGCGAGGGAGTGGAGTGAGCGATTCGCGGCCAAATTCACTCGATCCGGCGGCCAGCCAGGGACGGATGCTCGCCGCGCTCGCTGGTCTGGTAATCTTGGGAGTGCTGGCCTGGTTCACCATTGACCCGGCGGCCACCATCCATGTGCATGGGTTGAACAACCGGTACGTGGGGTTTGACGATCGGCAAGTTCCGGTTCGCTGGCTTCCGATCTTGTTTTTGGCCCTCTTTGGGCTGCGAATCGTAACTGCCAATCGGCGCGCGCGATTCGAGCAGAGCAAAGAGGCGGACAAGCTGATGTAGCTCAGTGGTAGAGCGCTCCCTTGGTAAGGGAGAGGTCATGGGTTCAAGCCCCATCATCAGCTCCATTTGCTGCAACGCTGCGCGCCGCGGAAGAGCAACTCCCCGCGGGCGGCGCAGTGGAATCCGGAGCGATCCGGAGAGGATCGGGAGCGATCTGGAGGACCACCCAGCAGGGTCTGCCAGAACCGTCCCCGGTCGTTCGGGCGGGAGTAACTCAGTGGTAGAGTCACAGCCTTCCAAGCTGTTGGTCGCGGGTTCGATTCCCGTCTCCCGCTCCAGATCTTCAGCACCTGCTAAGGACGGACGCGACGCATATAGATCGGA
>JAKART010000088.1 GCA_021819255.1 Acidobacteriota bacterium | reverse complement strand
CCTGAAAACCTCCGTAGAAGAGGAGCTTCGCGGAGAGTCGCAGGGTGCCGAAGAGTACGGGCACACTCGTCCCGAAGACAGCCTGATTGACCTGTAGATCGAGTAACTGGTTTGAGTAGCGTTGGACGCCACCCATGTTCGAGCTGAAAAGACCCATCAGTCACTCCAGAAGCTGAAGTATTTTCGCGCCATGCGTCCGAGCTGTCCGTCTGCGACGTTCCCCAACTGGCACCCGGCAGGCGCGAGAGCGTGAATGATCGTCGGCCACGAAACGATGAGGGCGATATGCCCGTGTGCCTGTCCGCTGCGGTAGACAACGACATCGCCCGGCTGTACGGCGTCCTCGGCAATCTCGCGCGCGCCGTAGGAGTGCAGATATCCGATCAGTCGCTCGTCGCGGGTGTGCGTGGCAAGCTGTGGCGTGTACCAGCGCGGCTCCGGGGTGCCGGATGGAAACACTCCGGCGTTCTTCGCTGCCCCGTAGATGAACTGCGCACAATTCGTCCCTGCGCCCTTAACCTGGCCGCTGGCATGGTAAGGGGTGCCCAGCCACGTCAGAGCCTCCTGCACCAACGCCTGGCGCGATTCCTGGGATGTCACTACGCACCGCCCACGGCGGTTTCCGGCACCGGTGTATCCGGCTCCCCCCCGTAGTGAACCATCGCCGCTGTCGCGCCCTGAAAATCCACGCACGATGTGACCGTCTTGTTGCACCCCTGCGCGACCGAAAACGTATCACCGTCGGCGATGGGAAAGATGGGCGCAACGTCTAGTTGCACCGTCGCGCTGGAACTTCCGGGCGTCCACGCTCGTACTGTGTACGAGATACCCGCATTCGCTCCCGTCTTCCACGTCAGCACCCCCTGCGCAAAGGTTCCCTTCGCAGTCACAGCGTTCAGCGCCGCAGCCGTCACAAACTCCGCCGATGTGGTTACGCTACCCACCGATCCGCTCACGGTGAAGGTGGACTTCGCCATCGTGCAGGCTACGTCGTATAGGGTGTGCGAGCAGGACGGCTGAATCAGTCGGCGTGGAACAGGAATGTTGAGCAGGTAGAGGTAGTCCTGCACCGTCACGGTCGCCTTTGTTAGTCCGAGCTGGCTGATATCCGCCACTTGGCCGGCAAACTTTACTTCCAACAGCGAGCCGCCGGTGGGGCCTGTTGTCGCCGGGAAGGCGTAGCCACTCAGGTAAGCCGAGTTATACAGGCGCTCGATGGTGACATTCGCATTGCCGAGCAGCCCGAACTTGATTCCATCGATGAGCAGCGCACTTGTGCCTGGAAACTGCGCTGAGAAAGCGCCGTTGTCTGCGATCACCTTCAGGTCGCAGGCACTCGACTCCAGGCCGATCTTGCTCTCGATCTTGCCGCGCTTCCAGACTCCGAACTGCGTCGGCTGGAACGTGTTCGCGCCAAACTGCACCGGCAGCGAGCCGGTGGTGATGTACATCGTCTGCCCGTTGAGCGTTGGGCCGATGGTAATCAGGTCGCGATAGTCAATGGGAACGCCGCTCGCCAGCAGCGCCAGCAAGTCAGCCGAAAAGTTTTTCATGTGCGCCTCAGAGGAGGATCGTTTCGAGCTTTAGGCTCTTCAGTTCCCATAGCTGGTACATCAGCTCGTTAAAATCCAGGCTCGCCTCCGCGAAGTGACAGAGGTAGCTGTAGGTTCCCGTCCAGGTCAGCGTTGCGCCGTTCGGGGGAGCAGTTGCAAAGGTTAGCGTCGCCGGGAAGTTCGACAATGTGTAGTCAGTCGATGCAAGAGGCGCACCACTCGCGTACACCGCAGTCAGACTTGTCACGTTCTGGATCATCTCCAGCATCGTTGGCGTTGTCCACCCAAGCGCGCTGGTTGAGCGCCAGAGGGGGAAGACGGTCTGCGTGCCGTTGCCCGTCCCAAAGTATCCGTTGCTCAGCGCGGTCATCGACTCCGCAGTCCCCATGTTTGCGAAGTGGTTCACCGAAGGATCGAACGTGAAATAGCCGTAGGGGCCACGGCACGCCTCGTAAAACTCCTGAAGATAGGCCACGTCGTCCGAATAGCTAGACGATGTGCCAGGGTTGTTGAGCAGCCCGTTGTAGCTGATCTCGATATCAAAGATGGTGGACTGCTGAAGCGTTGCGGACGCCGGGTGACGGTTGGAGAGCGGCTGCTGATGGATGGTGTTGAACTTCGGTCGCCGGGCAAAGTTCCACCCCAGCCCGCAGGTTGGCAGCACAAGATTGGGGAACGTAACGGCCATGCTTGTCACTCCGGGTTACAAATGGTTGGCAACGCGCATCTGGCGAGCGAACTCCGCGCGCGCTAGGCGACCATGGGTGCGCATCATCCCCGCTACGCTGGGGCCATCGAGCGCGCTGACGTTGGTGTGGTCGTGGTAGTGGACGCCTGCGCCGCCGCCGCTGCTTGCCGCGTTCGTCAGCATCGCCGTCAGCGGCTGAGGGAGCACAGCCTCGCCTGCGTGGCCGAGGATTGGCACCGCAGACCCAATCGATCCGGGGATGATGCCGCCTTGCTCGAAGGCACCAGCGAATGCCAGCGCACCGGCAAAAACCGCACCGGCTGCCGCAGCCCCAAGAGCGGGGCCGACAACCGGGATGCTCGCCAGCGCGTCCCACGCCTTCACTGCTGCGCTCGCCGCGTACATCGCGATGGTCTTCATGACGCTGGCGATCTCAACCGCGAGCCGCACCGCAGCTCCCGCAATTACAGCCGCTGTGTGCGCTGTTTCGGTAGCAATGTGCATCGCCAGTTTGGCAGTATCCTGCGCGATGACGATTCCGAGGTGGTAGGTGCCAATGGCAATCCGTTGCGCCGTTCCGGCGGCTGTCGCCGCTGTCTGCTCGGCCTCGGACGCGAGATGAGCGGCCACCTTTTCCGCTTCGTGCGCAGCGTAGTCTACCCCCATCTTGATAAGGGATGACGCGAACTGCTCGGCTACTCCGAGCATCATGCGCCCCATAAGAACGCTGAACTGCGTATTGTAGCCGTCGCTGATAAGCAGCCATTGCGCCATCGAATCGCTGAAGCCTTGCGTGACGTTCTTTTGCGCGTTGGACCAAGTTTTTTTCCACTGCGCGGCTGCGCTGTCGTTGGGGTTCTGCTGCGCGGCGTTCGTCGCATCCTGATATGCCGTGGCCTGCGCATTCGACTGCGTGGTCGTGATCTGATTGCGCACGGTCTGCTGCTGCACGGTGGTGTCGATGCCTTGCGCGGCCAGCCGCTCCAGCGCGAGCAGTTCGTCGTTCAGGCTGCGCAGCTCGTCCGCGTACTTCTTCGCGTGAATCTTCGCAATCTCTGACGCCGCAGCCTGGTCCTTGATTGCTCCGGTTGCGAGCTGGTAATTCACCCGCGCCTCGGCCACTCTGGCGCTGGCCTCGATCTGCGTCTGAGCAGCGCGAGCCTGTCCTTGCGCATCCTGGACCATCTGGCGCTGCGTCTGAGCGGCCGATGCAGCGAGTTGGCGATTCTGCTCTTCGATCAGCCGCTGGTGCTCCCGCGCTGCCTGAACGGACTGCGCTGCCAGTCGATCCCTCACCTGCTGATTCTGGCGCTGAATCTGCTCCGAGATGGAGTTGAGGTGGTTCTCCACTTCCAGATACTGCTGGGTGCCATGCTTGAACGTGCTCAGACGCTTTGCCCAGAAATCCTCCTCATCCTGAAGCGACATTGTATGCGCGCGCTTCTGGTCGGCGAGCGCCGTCTCGTCCGCCAGCATCTCGTCGCGCCCTTCGTTGGTCCGGCTGCTCGACGCCGCTTTCGTCTTCGGCGTTCCAGCCTGCGACGCATCGAGCGCGAGCTGCGTCATTCGCTGCTCGTTCAGGGCGATCTTCTGCTGGAAGGATTCGATCTCTTTGGTGGTAGAGTCGGCAGCAACGGATGCCGCAGGACCGGTCATCGTCTTGGGATTGATCCCGAATGACCTGGCCTTTTCCTCTGTCGCGTCGGACGTAAAGAGGCTGATGACCGATGCGTCCATCCAGCTCGGACGCTGCGCCAGTTCATTCAGTACGGACAGCTTCTCGCGCAAGTGTGGCAACTGCGCCTTCAGGCCGTCCGTCTCCTGCTGGAGGGCCATAGAGCGGGCGGTGTCCTCGGCGCTCTTTCCCTCCTTCATGCCGATCATCTGAAAGGAAATCTGTGATCGCTGAGACACGGTCCGGTCAATGTCGCTCTGGAACTGAAGCGTTTCGGCATCCACTTCCTTCAGCTTCTTTGCCAGACCGTCCAGTTGCGCTACGGCACCGTCCAGCCAGTTTTCATTCAGGCGCGTTGCGAGGTCCGAGGCTCGATTGGAAAAATCGACCACGCTGCCGATGAGCTGCCCCAGCATGTCCGCCAGCGCAAGAGCACCGATCACGGGGAATGCCATCTCCGCAATCGGGCCGAGGCCGAGCATCCTGGTGCCGAAGTCAGCGCTCACCCGCGCCAGGCCCATCATGCTCCCGCTCATCGCGCGCGCTTCTTCGGCTGCGATCCGCGTCTGGTTGGCGAGTTCTCGCTCCGCCTCAGCAGCAGCCCGTGCGGCTACCTTCTGCGCCTCTGCGGATGCTTTGGCTGCGGTAGCGGCGGATAGCTGTTGAGCCGCAAGCGCGGTTACACGCTCCTTCGCCTTCTCCAGCGCAGAGGAATACTCGGCCAGTGCGGTCTTGGCCTGCTCGCTGCCCTGTTCGGCAGACTTACCCAACGATGCGTAGGCTTCTTCCCACTGCGCCTGCGCCGTCTTCAGGGATGCCGCCGCATCTGCCTGCGCGGCTTTTAGGTCCGAAAAGTCAGCCTTAACGCCGACTGAAATCTGATAGTTATCTGCCACGGTTTCCTCCAATAGAAAAGCCGCCCGTAGGCGGCTTGCGGTTGTGAAAGGGGAGTGCTGCGCGACGGGTCAGTCTACGCCGAAGCAGTACCAGTCGGAGCCTCCGGGCTGCGTCAGCGCGTACTCGCCGGGCTGCAAAGGAGTGGGGTCGCTTGAGTATCCCTGACTGTTCTGAGTAAATTTGACCGGGAGCGCACCAGCCATAGCATCTGTCTGGACCGATGATCCGAAGGCGGAACTGTGCCCCGTCACGATCACAATTTCTCGTCTCTTCCGCTTTACATCTAGCCGACGCAAGATGAACTCTTGGGCTGGAAGGGGCGCGTGGGGATCGCTGACGAACCGTATGACAACTGATATGGGCATCCCGGCGTGGAATCGCACCGGGGATTTATCCCCGCGGACGACCCAAGCACCAGAGCTTTTGTAGGAAAAAAATCCGCTGGCGCTCGAAACGAGCGTGACCTTCTCGTGCTCAAGGGGAAGCGTGGTTTGTGCTTGTGTGCCGAAAATGCCGACTCCGGCATCCGGGCTGGGCTGCATGGCGACCGCGCCCACCAGAATGAAGGCGATGGCTGCCACCGGTGCGAAAACGAAAATGGAAAATGCTCGCCTGAACATGGGGCTGCCTCCGGGATGGCTTCTGGGTTACTTATTCTTTCCATTCAACTTGCACCCTGCACTTGCAAACAGGGAAGAAGCCAACTCGCCGGCCGCATTCCCCGCTCCACTGTGCAAGAGGCCCGGTATACCTTGCTTTGAGTCTGCCCACAAGAGATCGCCTGCCGTGTCGGTAAGCGTTGCGCTTCCGTAGGAGGTCCAAGAACCTTGCGCCCCGCTTGCCTCCAAGTCCTGCTCTACGTCCAAAATGGCGTCGGCGTACTTCGGGTTCTGCACGACCACAAAACATTCGCTTGGAATCAGCTTTCGTCGAAGGTTGACCGCGACCTCATTGTTCCCTCTTACAAAAATCCGAAGTCCAGCCGTAAGAGGAACAACGGGGGGAACAGGCGTGCTGTCGGAAGTGGCTGCCTGCGCGGCCACGCAGACACCAAAAACGGGGAGCAAGAAAGGGAATGTTAATAGACGTAGAGAACGGCTCAGCATGGTTTTGCCTCCGGTGCCAGAGTGTACCAGAGTTCTTGCCGAAGAGTGCAAAATTCCCTTTCGGCATCCGGCACCGGCCTACCATTCGGACTCGCGGTACTCCAGAAAGCGCCCGACCATCCACCGCAGGGGAGGGTGAGCATTCCACGCCTGGAGCAGCGCAACCACGTGGGGAAAGGGGAGACTCCACGCCTCGGATGGCGGGATTCCCCCCTCGGTGACCAGACGGCAGAACAGACCCACGCAGTCTAGCTCGCCGCCGCCTCTTCCCCCTTCGGAGACACGCCGCTCACGCGCATGATTGCCGCCTGAATTTTCAACGTGTCGCACGCCGGCACAATTGCGCAGAAACTGTCGTAGTCGAAGTTTGCTCCCGCGTTGTTCGCGGCGTCCATGTAGACGGTGGTGAGGGCTTTCCTGTCTCCGGTTTCCGCCGCTGCTTGGAGAGCGTCCACCTGCGCCAGCGTAAGCGGCGCGACGGTGAGGGTTTGGCCGTTGTCGAGGGTGATGGTTTCGGTTGTCATGGTTGCCTCCTTATGGCTGTTGGTTGGTTTCAGATTCCCACTCGACCAGTACAGCGTCCGCCACGATCAGGACCAAAATGACCACGGACAGACCCTGAATCACCGAACGAGCGGGGACGTTGGGGGAGTTCGCCAAATACCAGTTCCACGCGCCAAGGGCGACAACGAACACTACCACGCCGGGGCGCAGGAGCCTCATGCCGATCCGTCCGAAAAGCGCCAGCAGGTAGCTATACATGGCATCCTCCGTAGGGTTGACCGGGCACCGTCTTCGCTGCGGCACCCGGTCGAGGCTCGCCGGGGAGTTGGCCGGCAAGCGCGCCGCCGTTGCTGGCGGCATCGGGTTACGAGGCGGCGAAGTAGTCGCTGTAGAGCACGCCGGTCCCCGGATCGAGCACGCTGAAGTCGAACTCCGGAATGACGATGTCGCCCTGCTTGAAGTCCATGTTGAGCTTCGAGCTGGCGCACTTGTAGAGCCGTTTGCCGTAGCCGCCATCCGTCGGGTTGGCCAGGAAAATTTCAAAGTACGGCGCTTCCTGCTGGGGATTGGTCGGAACGGCCACAGTGAGGCCGGTCGTCGAGGTGTAGGTGTAGTTGATGATGACGGCTGCGCTCGCGTCGGCTGCCGCGAAGGTGTAGACACCAGCAGCAACCGAATACTGGCCCTGAGTGGGAGCGGTAGTGACCAGCTCCAGCGGAGCGCCGGTCGCCGCGTAGCTCACGCCGTAGTCTTCGGCAAACTCCGCGCTGTTGTTCACCGTGATGGTGTACGTCGTCACCGCGGGAACCGTGTGCGCCTCACCGAATGCGGGAAGCACCGATCCGGTCGTTGCCTTGGTTCCGTGGAAAAGCTCGGCAAAGAGGCTGCCATTGATGTTGGCGCTCTTCGCTTTGCCCTCGACCTTGCGCTGACCACGGAAGGAACGGAGAGCAGCGCTACCGTGCCCGTATAGCATCTTCTCTGTGAACGTGTCCTGAAGGCTCACGTCCTGCAATTGGCCGAAAACCCTCGGCGTTGGGTTGGGGTTTGCGGTCGTAGCTGCTGCGCGTCCCGCGAGGAATCCCGAGCTGAATACATTCATGGCATTCTCCTAGATTGTGAGGATCGTGAAAGGTACGACCGCGATGGAAAGTTGCGAGCCTGCGCCTGGAAGCCCGTTGACGCGCTCGACGCGTCCAGTGGCGACCACCGAATCCACGAGGCCACCGAGAGTTTGTTTTGCGCCCGGCATCTCCGGCGTGACCGCATTCAGAACCGCAGTCAGCGCCAGGTTGATCGACTGCGCCGGAATCTGCGTTTCCTGTCCTGCTGGCTGCTTCGCTCCAGCGCTGGAGACGATCACGGCCACGTCGATGCGCAGCTCGTACTTCGTGCGAGCCTGGACCGTAGAGATGGCTGGCTTCATCTCGAAGCCAATCTCTTCCTGAAACAGCGCCGGAAGTTGTCCCGGAGTGAGCGTTTGCCAGTCGCGCGGCACACGCGAGGCAATGGCAAACGTCGTCGGGTTGCCGGTCACCGGATCGGTCCAGGTACAGGCCGGATTGCTCGCGCTTCCGGTCAGCAACGCGAAGAATGCCGCATAGATCGGCTCAAGGTTGACGACGCCGTTGTTCATTTACATGTTCTCCATCGCCTGCAAAAGATTAGAGATAATCTGCGCCTTTAGATCG
>JAKART010000087.1 GCA_021819255.1 Acidobacteriota bacterium | reverse complement strand
GGAGGTCATCATCGGCTTTGGCCACCCTGTTTACACCATCAGCGACCCGCGCAACGTCGTCATTAAGAAGGTCGCGCATCATCTGTCCGCAGCCACCGCTGACCAGCGAATTTACAACATCGCTGAGCGGTTGGAGGCGGTGCTGTGGGAGGTGAAGCGCATGTTCCCCAACCTGGATTGGTTCTCTGCCGCCGCCTATCATGCCATGGGCATCCCGACGGCGATGTTCACTCCCATCTTCGCCATGGCGCGCACCAGCGGATGGTCAGCCCATGTGATGGAGCAGCGTGCTGACGGCAAGATCATCCGTCCCAGCGCCAACTATACGGGTCCGGAAGAGATTCCCTTTGTTCCTATCGCCCAGCGCGGCACCTAGCCTGGCTGCGCGGCTGGAGAGCCCCTGACGATCCTTCCGTGGCTGTGTTCTTTCCCGCTTTCTCGGTTAGAAAAATTGAACCTCTCCACCTCCACCTTCGAGGAGTCTATGTCCGCACCGCAGTCGAATGCTCGCCCTCCCTTTGATCAGCCCATCGTCGATATCGTCGATTACGCTCTCGACTACAAGGTCACCAGTCAACTGGCTTTTGAAACGGCCCGCCTTTGTCTGCTGGACACGCTGGGTTGCGGGTTACACGCGCTGGAATTTCCCGCCTGCACCAAACTTCTGGGGCCGCTGGTTCCGGGCCTTACCATGCATCATGGAGCGCGGGTTCCGGGAACGTCCTACCGGCTGGATCCAGTACAGGCTGCCTTCAATATCGGCGCGATGATTCGCTGGCTGGACTACAACGACACCTGGCTCGCCGCCGAGTGGGGCCATCCCTCGGATAATCTGGGCGCCATCCTGGCCGTGGCCGACTGGCTGAGCCGCAATGGCCATCCCCTGAAGATGCGCGACGTGCTGACGGCGATGATCAAGGCCCACGAGATCCAGGGCTGCATCGCGCTGGAGAACTCCTTCAACCGGGTAGGACTGGATCATGTGATTCTGGTCAAAGTGGCCTCCACGGCGGTGGTCTGCCAGTTGCTTGGCTTAACCCGGGAGCAGACCCTCAACGCGGTCTCGCTGGCCTTTGTGGATGGCCAATCGCTGCGCACCTACCGGCACGCCCCCAATACCGGATCGCGAAAGTCCTGGGCAGCCGGCGATGCCGCCTCGCGCGCGGTTCGCCTGGCTTTGATCGCCGGCACCGGAGAGATGGGCTATCCTACGGTGCTCACGGCCAAGACCTGGGGTTTTTACGACGTCAGCTTCAAGGGTCAGCCATTCAAGTTCCAGCGCCCCTATGGCTCGTACGTGATGGAAAACGTTCTGTTCAAGATCTCGTTTCCTGCCGAGTTTCACGCCCAGACCGCCGTGGAGGCGGCCATCCGGCTGCACCACCAGTTGGCCGCCATGGGCAAGTCCGCCGCGGATATCCAGAGCGTGACCATTCGCACGCACTCGGCCTGCATGCGCATCATCGACAAGCAGGGGCCACTGAACAATCCGGCCGACCGCGATCACTGCATCCAATACATGGTGGCCGTGGCGCTGATCACCGGCGCTCTGACCGCGGAGGACTATGAGGACTCCGTAGCTTACGATCCCGTGCAAGGCCGGCAGATTGACGCTCTCCGCTCTCGGATCCACTGTGTTGAAGAGGAGCGCTTCACGCGGGACTACCACGACCCCGACAAGCGTTCCATCGCCAACGGCCTGAGCATTGAGACCACCGACGGCGCTCGTCTTCCCGAGGTGCTGGTCGAATATCCCATCGGACATCGGCTGCGCCGCGGCGACGGAATTCCTCTGTTGCTGGACAAGTTCCGGGCGAGCCTCGATCGCCGCTTCTCCCCGGAGGTCCGCGAGCGAATTCTGAACGCATCGCTTGACCAAACCACCCTGGAAGCCACACCCGTGGATCAGTACGTGAGCCTGTACGTGGTGTGAGGCCAGAGGGCCGAGCAGGGCGAAGCGAAGGGGCGCAAGCAGCCCAAGCAGCTATGGTTGCCCGCTCGCGCCCTCCTCCTTATCGACCAGGCTGTTGCCATCGCCGCGTGCGACAGGTTCGGCGATGATCCTGGGAAGACGCTGCGCAACGGCAAACCGCGGCCTCCGCCTTTGGAAGGCCAACCGTGGATCCGCAGGCTGAACTCGCCAGAGATCTCTCGCTCGTGACAGCGCGATGGCTCTATTGCAAAGGAAGATCGATGACCTCAATGGTCAACGCCGGAACGGTGTGTCGCAGTAGGGTTCCGGTGAAGTGCAGCGAGCTCTGCACGGGGTGAATCGCCAGCGGATTCCGCAGCGTGTTGGTGGCCTCGAAGGTGGCGCCGTGAAGCGAGTAGACGGTGGCTACGCGCGCGCCCGCTCCGGCGCCTTGCAGGGCAAGCTGCAGCGGTTGGGCCAGGGTGGTGGCGTTGACCAGCTTCAGGTGGAGCAGCCGCTCCCGCCGCGACTCCGTGACCGAGTAGAAGAACCGCGCCGAGGGGTTGAGTCCCGTGAGGCTGCTCTGGGGAATCGCATCGCCCATGTGCGCCGCAAAGAGGCACTGCGCATAGTAACTCGGCGATCCATAGCTGGAGAGTGCGTCATAGCCGATGAGGTTGGTCCTCCAGGCGGCGTTCCTTACATTGACGAAGAGGGGCGCGTAGCTGGCCATCTTGATCAAATCGCTGTTGCGCTCCATGCCGGTCATCCAGGCAGCGTCTCCCAGGGCGTCGCCGAAGTCCGGCGTGGGCGTTGCGGAGACCGTGGCCCACTCGCCCACAAAGACCTTGGGGCCGGTGCGCGGTGCGGCGTCATAGTGATGCACCAGTGCAAACATCTGCTCCGGCGACTTGTAATAATGGTCGTCCACCAGGTCTGGCACATCACCGGGTTTGGCTGGACTCTGCGGAATCGGCGCGGTGGCAATCAGCTTGTACTGCGGATACTTCTTGCGTAGCGCCTGGGCAAACTGCGCAAAGCGAGCGGGATAGCTGCCGCTGCGGTCAAACGAATCCTCATTGCCGATCTCGATGGAGTGCAGCGGAAAGGGAGCGGGATGACCGTCCCGAACTCGTTGGGCGCCCCATGGGGTGTGTGCGTCGCCGGTGACGTACTCCACCTCATCGAGCGCGCTCTGTACGTAGGGTTCCAAGTCCGGGCCCGGGGTAACGTGTTCGCCCTTCAGCGAGTAGCCCGCGTAGACGGCCAGCACAGGCTCCACGTGCAGTTGCTGCGTCCACTCCAGAAACTCCAGCAGCCCAAACTGATCGGTTGACCAGTAGCCCCATGGACCCTGATGGCCGGGCCGGTCCACCAGCGGCCCAATGGTCTTCTCCCAGTCAAAGCGATCCTTGATTCTGTTCCCTTCCAGGTAGTTGCCGCCGGGAAGACGGATAAAGTTGGGGTGCATCGCGGACAGCTTCTCCATCAGATCCCGCCGGTTGCCGTTGGGCTGATCGTCAAAGGTCGGCGGGAACAAGGTGACCAGTTGCAGATGCAGCGTACCGGGATGGGCCACGGTGAGCTCGAAGTGATTTTCAGCAGAGCTTGCTTGCTGACCAGAGCGAAGCTGGAAGTTGTAACGCCGCCAGCCAGCGCCGGCTAGAGCTACCCGCGCGGAGGCCAGCACAGCGCCGGTCTGGTTGGCGATCAGGCTTATGGTGACCGGGCCGATTGCTGGATTCGCCTCAGCATAGAACGAGCCGGTGCAGGTAGTGTGCGGACGCACAGCGATGCCCCAGTATCCCGGGTTGCTGAGCCCTGCCGGGCTCGCCGGCGAGGCCGAGGCTACCTTCAACTCCAGGCTCTCCGGCAGGGCTGCGCTGGGGCCGTCCTTTGGATCCAGACTGAAGGTTGCCACGGCATCGCCCTTCAGCGCCAAGCCCCACTGCGCGATGCTCATCCAGTTGCCGCGGAAGGTATCGTTGCTGAGCAACTCCGCATACAAGCCTCCCTCATACGAGTGGTTGATCTCCTCGGTCATCAGGCCGTACATCCTGGGGCTGGCCTGCCGGACAATTTTGCCGGCGTCAATCTGGAGATGGGCTACCGGCTGCTGCGCCGCGGCCGGAAGGACCGGAAGGGCGAGACGGAGAAGGAGAAGGCTAGGAAGGCGCATGAGAAGTTTGGCTCGCAGTGAGGCAGTGAATGAAATGGACGACGCTTGAAGTGTAATCGACGCCTGATGTGTAATCGACGCCTGAAGCGAAATCCAGGAGTCGTTTCCTACAGGAGCGAAAGCTGCTTTTATGCCGGTTGAGAACGCCGGACGAAAGGGTGATTGCTTCTCCGGTTGGGGGCAGAGGGCGAACCGTCTGTGAGTGCGCCGATCAGCCCGGCTTTGCATGGCCACCGGATCAAGCGATCTTCGGCACGCGCTTCCCGGTCGTCTTCAAGCTAAGATCCAGGACGGACGGTGCCACCCAGCAGGTCTCCTCGCCGGGAGGGCGGGAGGGGTAGAGTCGGCCATTTGCTGGGGAGCGATCCAAGGGTCCACGCAGGGGCGCTTCAGGCCTGCTGGAAGCAGTGGGCATCCCTTGCCCCACACTTCGCTGGGCCCCCCGCTGCGAGCTCCGGCCGGCCCCAATCCCCTTGCCCGGAATCAGCCGGCCTGATGGGCGCGCCGGCGGGACGTTGAGCTGGCGACCCATGTGGCTTGGCCGCGGCAGACACAACGTGAGCCTGAGCATCGTGCATCTCATGCTTGGCATCGAATCTCGAAAGGAGATTTTTTAATGGATCGCAAAGCAACCGCCCTATGGAATGGCGACCTCAAGGCTGGACACGGTAGCCTTTCCACCCAGAGCAAGACGCTGCACAACACTCCCTACAGCTTCAAGTCCCGCTTTGAGGAGGGCAGTGGCTCCAACCCCGAGGAACTAGTCGCAGCCGCTCATGCGGGCTGCTTCTCCATGGCCTTCGCCAATGAACTGGCCAAGGCGGGTCATACCGCAACTTCTGTAGAGACCACCGCAACAGTGACGCTGGAGATGCTTCCCAGCGGTCCCACCGTAACCAGGATCCATCTCTCCAACAAGTCCGTGGTGCCGGGAATCGAAAAGGCTAAGTTCGATGAGATTGCGGCTGCGGCCAAGGTCAACTGTCCGATCTCCAGACTGTTGAAGGCGGCCGAGATCACTCTGGACACGAAGCTGAACTAACCTTACGAGACGAACGCCTCTGCATCCTCCACGGCTTCCTTCTTCTGGAATCGAAGGGGAAGCCTTTCTATGTCCGGAGGGCCTGCTTTCCTTCCGTCGGCGCTGAGCCCCGGACCGGTAAGACCAACCAAGCGTCAACTCGGAACGCCCGCTTCCGTACACCCATCATCAGGGAAAATGGTCTATTGCCCGGACCCATGAGAGCCGGACGCAGCAGCCGGATCAGGTGCTGCCCCATGGATGCCGCTTCCATCACCTTCCGGCGACGCGTGCTCCCTGAACGCATGCTCCCTGATAGGTTCCTTTGGAAAGCATGGTTACGGTTGCGGCATTGGAAGCGCCTCCCGGCATGCTGGCGGCGCCCTTGGCATGCTGGCGGCGCCCTTGGCATGCTGGCGGCGCCCTCGGCATGCTGGCGGCGCCCTCGGCATGCTGGCGGCGCCCTCGGCATGCTGGCGGCGCCCTCGGCAGCCAGGAGCATGATTTGCGCGCGCTCGACGACCCGCGCCGGCAGATTTCGCGCGCGCCCAGGCCGTCAAGGCGCCGCGCTCTTCCGGCGACAAGACGATGGCGGGGGCCAGATGCATGCTTCAACCAACAATCTCCATCGCTGAATGATCAAGTTCTTTATGACGCACCACACTGGCACAACCGCCTTCCGATCTGACGGACGGCCTACGAGGGCTACTCACCGATTTGCCCGACGCAATCGTTAAAGAATTAACCAGGACGGGAGATGAGATGTCCCGCATGACTTCTGGATCAGTACATCGACCCATTGTAGGTTCCCGCGGTCCCGTACACGATGGTTGGACCAAAGGTGTTGCCCGCGGGCAAATTCAAAGTAGTTGCCGCGCCAACGATAAACACATTGGGCACCACAGCGCCACCGGCGGTGAGTTGGGAGGCGCTGTAAAGGCCGACGCCGAATGGCGTGGCGGAATTGACCACGGACAAATCCCCGGTCTTGTCGAACGCGATTCCGTTGGGGGCATTCAAACTGGCGTTGCCGCTGACCATCGCGGAACTCAGCGTCACTGGAGGAGTCGGGCTGCCGGTGACCGCCAAGCTGGCCTTTGAGAATTGGACCACAGTATTCGGAGAGTTAGCGTTGCTGGACCATAGGTTCCCCGAGCTGTCAAAAGCCAAGGCCCATGGCCCCTGGATGGATTGCTTCCCGTCATCGGACAGTATGACGCTGGGAGCGAGAGTCATTGACCCGCTGGCTGTCGGCAGTGCGGCCGCCTTGAATTCGAAGATGGTGTTGGCCGCATGATTGGCGACCCACAAGTCTCCGGATGAGTCGAACGCGATCCCCAGAGGACCATTGAAGGCGGGGTCGGATTCAATCGTGATATTCGGCGAAACGGCAGTCCCGGAAGCCATCAGTTGAGATGGCATAAATTCAAAAATGGCGTTGGCCCCGTTGTCGCTGACCCATAGGTCGCCTTTGCCATCGAACACCGCCTGCTGGGGAAATACGAAGGCGGGAGAACCGATCGTTACGTTGGGCGTGCCTGTGGCCGGAGATTGCAGGGCCGTAAGATTGGCTGAAGTAAATTGGTGCAGGGCCGGCTTGACTTTGCCGCCGGTGCTGATTGTGCCGCCATCGACCACCCATAGGTTGCTCGATGTGTCGAACAGCACGCCTTGCGGCGAGGCAAACGCGCCGCTGTTTAAGATCAGCGTCGGCGCGGGGGCCGCACTACCCGTGGTGGTCAACGCGGTTGAGGAAAATTCCAGCACATCGGCCCCATTTGCCACCCACAACGCCGGACTGCTGTTGGATGGGGTCGTCGGCGTGGTGTAGGTTGAGCCAGAAGAGGAATAGCTGCCGCATCCAGTCAACCCCACTGCCAGCGATGCTCCGCAGCACACTGTCAGAAGGTGTTCCCAGAAGCCGCTTTTGCGCAAAGCGGAAATCGCCGCTGTCCGGGGTGGCTCCATGCCGCCGACTGCGGCGCAGGCCATAGGGGTTGAACGAAAAGGACGGTTGGAAGATTTGCGGTCTTGCAAGTCGAGCGTCATAACGGGACTCCTTTCCTATGAAGTGGCCGATTTCTATGAAGTGGCTGATGATGCAGCAAGCCTAGATAGGCAGGGGTCGCTTCGTGGCCGAGATTATACTCCTTGGAATCGAAATTGTCTGTGACCCGGTAAACATGACCCGTAAACACCAGAGCGCAGGGGCGCACGACACAGGAGTGAGCGTTTTGGAGCGAAGCGGATCTTGCGGTTTATCTTACGGTTATGACAGCCGCAAGATAGCAGCATGGACAACACACCGCCTCCAGCACGCCTCCGCCTACTGGCTACTGCATGGGCCCAGCCCAAGCTCATGCGCCGCGGCTCCTTATCCGAACGCACCGTCAAGTGCGGCAAGCCGGGATGTCCCTGCGCCCAAGACCCGAGGGCTCGCCGTGGTCCTTACTACAGCCTCACCCGCGCCGTGGGCGGCAGAACCCATTCGCGCCTTCTAACTCGGGAACAGGCCGCCGTTGTCCGGCAGCAGATTCAGGCGGGGCACCGGTTGCGGGCCCGGCTGGAGACCTACTGGGAAGACAGCGAGGCCCGGGCCGACAGCCAGTTGAAGGAGGCTTCAGCGGTCTCTACCGAGGAGGCCGAAAAAGGGGGCTTCCAGCCAGCCTCGCCAACGAGACCGTTCAGGAAGTCGAAGCGCTCTTAGACCATTTTCCCTGACGATGGGTGTACGGAAGCGGGCGTTCAGTGGCGTTTTCATTGAGGAAAACGCCCACAGGAGTCGTTCCCCTTGCTTACACCTTCAGGGAAAATGGTCTAGGCCGCCAGCCCGTCGCCAATCTGGACTTGGAAGCGGTGGAAATGGCGGCGCGGCGGCAGGCTTTGCGATTGGCGGCGCGCGCGCTGGAACAAAGGCTGAACGCCGACACCAGCGACGATGCAGGGCCGAAACTGGCCTGCTCCTGCGGAGGCCTGGCCCAATATCGCGGCCGCCGCGAGACTTCTTCTCACAAATCTGACATGCGCCCTCAAC
>JAKART010000086.1 GCA_021819255.1 Acidobacteriota bacterium | reverse complement strand
CCAAGTTGGCTGGTCACGGACAGAACCCCACGGTGCGCCTCAATAATGGCCCTGCTGATGGCCAACCCCATCCCAGTCCCCCAGCTTTGCTGGCTGGGGACGTTGGCCCGGTAGAACCGTTCGAAGATCAGGCTCTGTTCGGAGAGATCGATTCCCATGCCACGATCAGCCACGCTCACACTCACCATGCCGTCCCTGCGCTCCGCCGAGATGCAGATCGGCGTCCCTGCCGGCGAGTACTTCGCGGCGTTCTCAATCAGGTTCGTCAGCACCTTGGTGATGTAATCGGCATCCGCCTTCACCGGCGGCAGATCGGGCAGGTCCAGCTTCACCTCATGAACGTCCAGAAGACTGGAGCAGTAGCTGAGCGCCTTCTCCACCAGAGCTGCTATGGAAGCCCCAGCGAAGGTCATGTGGACCTCCTGGGTGTCCAGTTGCGCCATCTCCACGGCCTCAGAGACGAGTTGGTTCAGACGGTCGCTCTCCTCGTTGATCACCGTCAGCAGATCCCGGCGTTCGGCTTCATCCAACTCCTTGGGCAGCAGCAAGGTCGAGGCGGCCGCCTTGATCGCCGTTAGCGGCGTGCGCAGTTCGTGGGTGATCGAGTCGATCATCAGCGCCCGAAGCCGTTCGCTCTCTTTGGAAGCCTCCCCACGTGTCAGATCCTCCAGCGCCTGCGCCCGGTCAATCGATGCTGAGATCAATCCCGCAATCGCCTCCAGCGTCTCCACGGACAGGCTCACCCCATTGATCAGAAGAAGTCCGCGCGGCCTGACACCCACGCGCAGCGGAATCCGCGCCTGCTTGGAAACCGTGGTCTCGGGAGCAGGCAGCGTCTCCGCCAGTTGGCGCAAAGCAATATCGTCCAGCGAAATCCCGGATCCGTCTCCGGCCAGATACCGCCTATCTCCTTCCAGCAGATACAACATGACGGCGTCGGCCCGCGTCACCAGCATGATTGCCGGACTGATGGCGTTGAGCAGGCTGGGCAGGTTCTCCGTCTGCAAAAGCTGCCGGCTCAAGCCGTACAGCACCTCCAACTCTGCCTGCCTGCGCCGCGCGTCGGAGCCTTCCTTCCGAACCCGCTCTGATAGGCGGCTGCCCACCACGGCGACCGTCAAAAAGGCGAAGATGTTTAACCAAACCTGAGGATCATTGATGGTAAAATGCTCAAGTTTTCGCAGAAAATAGAAGTTATACGCTGCGGTAGCTGCAATGGACGTGGCCAGGGCATAGCGCAAGCCCCATCTCGCGGCCAAAAATAAGACCAGCAACAGCAACGTCAACGCTACCGTAGTGGAGTTGAGGTGTACCCAGAGATGAAATACAGCTACAATTCCCGTCAGCATGGCTGCTGCGGCCGACCACCGGAAGACTTCCACCAGACGTTGAGCGTTCACAAGGAGATTGTATAATTTGCAGTCCGACTCTACACCCCGCAAAACTCCCGAAGATTGGTTGATTGCCGCCGAGCCGGAAAAGACTCGCGGTCGCTTCAAGGTCTTCCTGGGCTACGCCCCCGGCGTGGGCAAAACGTTCAGCATGCTCAGCGAAGGCATTCGCCGCCGCCAGCGCGGCGAGGATGTCGTGATCGGAGTCGTCGAATCCCACGGGCGCAAGGTTACCGCTGAACTTGCCGCCCGGCTGGAGCACGTACCCACCCGCGAGATCGACTACAAGGGCACCCTCTTCCAGGAGATGGATGTTGACGCCATCATCGCCCGCAGTCCCCAGGTCGTGCTCATCGACGAGTTGGCCCACACCAACATCGAAGGCAGCCGCAACGCCAAACGGTATGAAGACGTCTTCCTCATTCTGGAGGCCAACATCGACGTCCTCAGCACCATCAACGTGCAACACATTGAAAGCCTTACCCCCCGCGTTCAGAGCCTCACCGGAATCCCCGTCCGAGAGACGGTTCCAGACTGGGTTCTTGACCGCGCTGACGAGATCGTCATCTCCGACCTGACGCCTGAGGCCCTGGTCACCCGCATGAAGCGCGGCGACATTTACCCGGTCGACCGCGCCGAGCGTGCTCTTGCCAACTTCTTCCGCCGGGGCAACCTGATTGCCTTGCGTGAGATGGCGCTGCATCGCGTCACCCGCGCCGTCGACCGAACCTTGGATAACTACGTCAAGCGCAAGCAGCTTGGCCCGCACTGGTCGGTCTCGGAGAAGGTGGCCGTATGCATCAGCTCCCGCCCTCAGGCCCGCGACCTGATTGCCCGTGGAGCCCGGCTGGCCGAGGGGTTGGGGGGAGAACTCTATGTCCTCCACGTCCAGTCCGAGAAGGATGAGTCCACAGAGTGCAAGCGCAACCTGGAGGCCAGCATCAAGTTCGCGGAGAACCTGGGCGCCCACATCATCCATCTTGCCCCAGGCAAGCACATCGCCTCCGCTACCGCCGCGTTCATCACCGAGCATCGCATCACCCAGGCCATGTTCGGCCGCTCGGCTCTCCACGGCCTGCGCAAGTACCTGTATTTCCTGGCCATCCAGCGTTTTCTCTCGGAAGCTCCGCACGTCGACCTGCACATCATCAACCAGGAGATCCATTAGAACCTGGACATCCATGAGAACCTGGAGATCCATGAGAACCATGCCATCCCTTGGTCGAACCTGGCCCAAACAGAGCGCCCAGGACCTGCCCCATGCGCATCCTTGTAGTGGACGATGAACGACAGATTACCCGTGTGCTGCGCACCTCCCTGCAGAGCTATGGCTATGAGGTCGTTGTCGCCGATAACGGCATGCAGGCCTTTGACCTCTTCCGCACCCAATCTCCGGATCTGATCATCACCGATCTCGGCATGCCGGAGATGGGGGGAATCGAACTCACCCGAGCCATCCGCCGCATCTCCGATACCCCCATCATCGTCCTCTCCGTCCGTGAACAGGAGACCATGAAGATCAACGCCCTCGATGAGGGCGCTGACGATTACGTCACCAAACCCTTCAGCATGCCTGAACTCTTGGCCCGCGTCCGAGCCAATCTGCGCAAGATCAATCAAACCGAGCCTCCGCCTGCCCAGCTCACGGTCGGCTGCCTGTTCATCGACTCCGCTGCTCGAGTCGTCCGGGTCGGCGAGGTCGAGGTTCACCTGACCCCCAAGGAGTTCGACCTCCTCCTTCTGTTCGCCAATAACCCCAATCGCGTCCTCGCCCACAAGTATCTTCTGCGGCAGATCTGGGGACCCGCAGGCGAAGATCAACCCGAGTACCTTCGCGTTCTCATCGCGCAACTACGCAAGAAACTGGACCCCACCGACAGCTCCCGGTTCATCGCGAGCGAACCTTGGGTGGGCTATCGGCTGCGCTCTGAACTTACAAGTTCTTAACGACTTCTCTATAGACTTCCTACCCCCTACAACCTTCAAATAACAATCGAGGTTGGAATGAAAGCGATGGCCACCCATTCCGCTACCCGCGAGGCCCCGTTGGCGGTCAGCGCAGGACGTGAGGATCGAATATTCTCCTGCCGAGGTTCCGAGCCATCGCAAACCTGGACAACAGCAGCGGTTGCAGGCATCTGCTACGCATCCGTCTTCAGTATCGGCAGTTCGCATCGTATTCTCATCAAATTCTCACCCAAATCATCCGCTAACGGAGCAAACCCATGGCCGATCTCGTTGCACTGATCACCCTCGCCATCCTCTTTCCCCTATCCATTCTCTACATCCATGGCTGTGAACATCTGAGAGGAGGCAAGCGATGATGGAAGACGTCATTCTCCTGGTCATCAGCGCTCTGTTGCTCGCTTATCTCGTTTACGCACTCCTGCGTCCGGAGAAGTTCTAATGTCGCTCAACGGCTGGCTTCAAATTACCCTGTTCATCACCCTTACCTTGCTGCTCGCCAAGCCCATGGGCCTCTACATGGCTCGTGTCTTTGAGGGCCGCCGGACCTGGCTCGATCCCGTTCTGGGGCCTTGCGAACGGCTTCTCTATCGCCTCACCGGCGTCAACCCCAACGAGGAGATGCGTTGGACGGAGTACTGCGTCGCCATGCTCGTCTTCACCGCGGCCACCCTGGTGCTCACCTACATCATCCAGCGAATCCAGTTCTATCTCCCCTTCAACCCCCAGCACCTCCCGGGCGTCGCTCCCGGCCTCGCCCTCAACACCGCCGTCTCCTTTTCCACCAACACCAACTGGCAGGCCTACACCCCAGAGTCCACCATGAGCTATCTCACCCAGATGCTCGGCCTCGCCACCCATAACTTCTGGTCCGCCGCTACCGGCATCGCCCTTGCTATCGCCTTCATCCGCGGCATCGCCCGCCGCGAGATGAAGACCATCGGCAACTTCTGGGTCGACCTCACCCGCTCCACTCTCTGGATCCTTCTACCCATCTCCATCGTCCTGTCCCTGGCCTTCATCTCCCAGGGCGTCATCGACAACCTCAAGCCCTACACCACAGCTACCCTCGTCCAGCCCATGACCGTCACCTCCACCGGAGCTGACGGCAAGACAACCACCACCACAGTCACCACGCAGACCATCGCCCAGGGCCCCACAGCCTCCCAGGAGTCCATCAAGGAACTCGGCACCAACGGCGGTGGTTTTTTCAACGCCAACAGCGCGCATCCCTTCGAGAACCCCACTCCGCTCTCCAACTTCCTGGAGATGCTCTCGATAATTCTCATCCCCGCCGGCCTCGTCGTCACCCTCGGCAAGATGGTCGGCTCTCCCAAACACGGCTGGGCAGTGCTGGCCTGCATGACCATCCTCTGGTTTTTAGGTGTCTTCACCTGCTACTGGGCTGAATCTCAACCCAACCCCCTCTATCACAACGTTGACCAGAAGAACTCCTACATGCTCCAGTCCGGCGGCAACATGGAGGGCAAGGAGGTTCGTTTCGGCATCACTGGCTCCGCGCTCTTTGCCACCGTCACCACCGACACAAGTTGCGGCGCCGTCAACTCCATGCATGACTCCTTCATGCCCCTCGGCGGACTCGTTCCCATGGTCAACATTCTCCTGGGAGAGGTCATCTTTGGCGGCGTCGGCTCCGGTCTCTACGGCATGATCGTCTTTATCATCATCGCCGTCTTCATCGCCGGCCTCATGGTCGGCCGAACCCCCGAGTACCTCGGCAAAAAGATCGAAGCCTTTGACGTTAAGATGGCCATGCTCTTCCTGCTCATCTTCCCGCTCATCATCCTCGGCCTCTCCGCCGTCGCCATTCTCATGCCCACCCTCGGTCTCAGCTCGCTGGCCAACCACGGACCTCATGGCCTCTCGGAGATCCTCTACGCTTACACCTCTGCCGCCGGCAACAACGGCTCGGCCTTCGCAGGCCTCAACGCCAATACCAACTGGTACAACTACTCACTCGGCATCGCCATGTTCTTCGGCCGCTTCATGATGATCGTTCCCATGCTCGCGATCGCCGGGAACCTCGCCGGCAAAAAGATCACCCCAGCGACCGCCGGGACCTTCCCCGTCACCACCCCTACCTTCACTGTTCTCCTGCTCTCGGTCATCATCATCGTCGGCGCTCTCACCTTCTTCCCGGCTCTCTCTCTCGGCCCCATCCTGGAGCACCTGCTCCTGCACGCCGGCCACACCTTCTAGGTGCATCTTCATACGGAGATACCATGTCCACTGCAACCCAAGCCAAAGGCCAGCGCCGGTCCCTCTTCGATCCGGCAATTACCCGCCGGGCGTCCAAAGAGGCTCTCCTCAAGCTATCGCCCAGCCACATGATGAAGAACCCGGTGATGTTTGTCGTTGAAGTCGGCAGCGTCCTCACCACCGTCCTTCTCTTCACCGACCTGCTCACCCACAAGGGTCACTTCGTCTTCAATCTCCAGATCACCCTTTGGCTTTGGTTCACCGTCCTCTTCGCCAACTTCGCTGAGGCCATGGCGGAAGGCCGCGGCAAGGCCCAGGCCGACACGCTGCGCCGGGCCAAGTCGGAGACCACCGCCTACAAGATCACCAAGTCCGGCTCGATCGAGGAGATTCCCAGCGCTCAGCTCCGCTCTGGAGATCTGGTCCGCGTCCTCGCCGGCCAGATGATTCCCGGCGACGGCGAGGTCGTCGAGGGCGTCGCCTCCGTCGACGAGTCCGCCATCACGGGTGAGTCGGCTCCCGTCATCCGCGAAGCCGGTGGCGACCGCTCGGCCGTCACCGGCGGTACCCGTGTCCTCTCCGACGAGATCAAAGTGCGCATCACCTCCAACCCCGGCGAGACCTTTCTGGATCGCATGATCGCCTTGGTAGAAGGCGCGGAACGTCAAAAGACTCCCAACGAGATCGCTCTCAATATCCTCCTCGCCGGCCTCACCATCATCTTCCTTCTGGCCGTCGTTACTCTCCAGCCGTACTCGGTTTACTCGGCCGCCCCGCAGACCGTCTTTGTCCTGGTCTCCCTGCTCGTCTGCCTCATCCCCACCACCATTGGCGGCTTGCTCTCCGCCATCGGCATCGCGGGCATGGATCGGCTGGTGCAGCACAACGTGCTCGCCATGTCCGGCCGCGCCGTTGAAGCGGCGGGCGACTGCAACACCCTGCTGCTGGACAAGACCGGCACCATCACCATCGGCAACCGCGAAGCTTGCGAGTTCCTCACCGCGCCCGGCGTTGAGAGCAACCAGCTCGCCGACGCCGCCCAACTCTCCTCGCTGGCCGATGAGACCCCCGAAGGCCGCTCCATTGTGGTCCTGGCCAAACAGCGGTTCGGTCTGCGCGGGCGCGAACTGGCTCACCTCAACGCTGAGTTCATCCCCTTTTCCGCGACCACCCGAATGTCCGGAATCGAGGTCGACGGCCGCAGCATCCGCAAAGGTTCTGTCGATGCCATCTCCGCCTACCTCGTAGAGCATGGCTCCCGGCTTCCGGACCAGGTTCGCGAGTCGGTCGAATCCATCGCCCGCTCCGGAGGCACTCCTTTGGTCGTGGCTGAAAACGGCCGGGCTCTGGGCGTAATCCACCTCAAGGACATCGTCAAGGGCGGGATGAAGGAGCGTTTTGACCATCTCCGCGCCATGGGCATTCGCACCGTCATGATCACGGGGGACAATCCCCTTACCGCCGCCGCCATCGCTCGCGAGGCCGGCGTGGATGACTTTCTTGCCGAGGCCAAGCCCAAGGACAAGATGGATCTGATCAAGCGCGAGCAAGCCGAAGGAAAGCTCGTCGCCATGACCGGCGATGGCACCAACGATGCTCCGGCTCTGGCTCAGGCCGATGTCGGCGTGGCCATGAACTCCGGCACCCAGGCTGCCAAAGAGGCCGGAAACATGGTGGACCTCGACTCCAACCCCACCAAGCTCATCGAGATCGTCGGCATCGGCAAACAGCTCCTGATAACCCGTGGCGCCCTGACGACCTTCTCCATCGCCAACGACGTAGCCAAGTACTTCGCCATCATCCCGGCCATGTTTGCCGGCGTCTTCCCGGTGATGAACAAGCTCAACATCATGCACCTCAACAACCCCCAGTCGGCAATTCTCTCCGCAGTGATCTTCAATGCCATCATCATCGTCGCGCTCATCCCGCTGGCTCTGCGCGGAGTCAAATACCGCCCCATGTCCGCGGCCGCCATGTTGCAGCGCAATCTCATCGTCTACGGCGTGGGCGGCATCATCGCTCCGTTCCTCGGCATCAAGCTCATTGACATGCTCATCACAGCGCTCCATCTTGCATAAAAGGTGCATCCGTGAAAAAGACCCTCATTACCTCGGTTTTGTACACCATCGCCACGGCCATTCTCCTCGGTCTGGCCTACCCTATGCTCGTCCTCGGCCTTGGCCATCTCCTCTTTCCCCACCAGGCTGACGGATCGCTGATCACCCGCAACGGCAAGGTGATCGGCTCTACACTGATCGGCCAGGCCTTCAGCGGCGACATGTACTTTCACAGCCGCCCCTCGGCGGCCGGCAACGGCTACGACCCCACTGCCTCCGGCGGCTCCAATCTGGCTGCCACCAGCTCGGCGCTGATCACTCGCATCGACGCCAGCGTTGCCGCGGAGAAGATCGGCAACACTCCCGTCCCAGTCGATCTGGTCACCGCCTCTGGTTCCGGCCTTGATCCGGATATCTCTCCGGCTGCCGCCTACTATCAGGCCCCTCGCATCGCACAGGCCCGCCATCTTCCGATATCTACAATCAATCGCCTCATCGAGGACCACATCGCGCAGCGCCTCTTCGGCCTCCTTGGCGAACCCCACGTCAACGTCCTTGAGCTGA
>JAKART010000085.1 GCA_021819255.1 Acidobacteriota bacterium | reverse complement strand
CCGATCTCGAAGAGAGCCTGAAGCGCGTCCTGGCCTGAACAGTTTTCCGCGAGCAGATAAAGGGTGGAAGCGCGCTGAATCGCGTTCTGCCCATGGGTTAAGCCCAAGGCCGGGGGAGAAATCCCGGCCGTTTGTTGCGGCCCAGCCGCTGCGGCAGTTTTGCCCGGCCGCGGGGACAGGTCTTTGCGGATCTTGCGCGCGGCGAGTTGCCTGGCGATGAACCAATCTTCGCTGTAGCCGGGCGTTCTTCCCCAAGCGTGGCTGCCCTGTTCTTGCGTCCGGCCTTGCTGGGAAAAGCCATCGCGACAGCTCTCGGGCTGCCCCATTCACAACCATCGGAAGCTGTTCCAGGAAGCCGGCGCCCGCAGCCATAACCAAAACAAGGCGCCCGCAGCCGTAACCAAAACAATTTGGATGCGGCCTATGGAGCCCACCGACCGAGGATGCACTCCGAAGGGCTCGATCGACTCTGGAACTCGCGGATCGGAAACGCGCTGCGTTCCGCTCTGCGGAGGTCGAGATGGTCCTTTCGCTTCGCCAGTGTAGACTTTGAAGCAGTTCCTTGCGGCCGCTCAGGCTCTGCTTCGGTCCTGGCTGCGCCATTCTCCGGGAGATGAAGATGGAGCCGAGACGCGGCTTTCCAGGCGCATCTGCAGTCGAACCGCGTTCTTTCTACCATGCTGGAGTGGAGCCTTGTTCACGGAAGCCTGATCGCCTTCTTTATTCTGGCGAATAGCTTCTTTGTGGCTGCGGAGTTCGCCATTGTCAGTGTGCGGGAGACGCGGATCGAGCAATTGATCCAGGACAACCGGCCGGGAGCGCGAACGGCGCTGCGGCTGAAGCAGCACCCCAAGGAGTTTCTGCCCGCGGTACAGTTTGGCATCACCATGGCCAGCCTGGCGTTGGGCGGTCTGGGCGAGCCGGCCCTGGCCAATGCGGTTCTGGCCGGGCTGACCCGCATTTCATGGCTTGGCGGGTTGCCCGGAGTTCGCCTGCACGCCGTGTTTTACGCAAACTCGATTGCGGTGGTGCTGGCCTTTTCCATCATCACGTACTTTGAAGTGCTGCTGGGCGAGTTGGTGCCCAAGTCGCTGGCGCTGCAGCGCGCGGAGCAGATCGCCCTGGCGGTTGCGGGGCCGGTGGAGGTCTTCATTCGGATGACCCGGCCGATGGTGGGCTTGATGAATCGGTCTGCGGAGGTGGTTCTGCGCGCCTTTCACGCGCCGCTGCGCGCAGAGAACTCCGTCTACTCGCCGGAGGAGTTGAAGTTGCTGGCGACAGCAACCCGCAGGATGGGCCTTCTGCCCGCTTATCAGGAGGAGATGATCCATCGCGCCATTGAACTCAACCAGGTGGTGGTCAATGAGATCATGACCCCGCGGGGCAGGATCTTTTCTCTGCCCGCGGATCTGGGGCTGGAGCAGGCCAGCGCCCGGATCGTGGAGGAACAGCACTCGCGGATTCCGGTCTACGACGCTGAGAAGGGCCGCGACTCGATCATCGGTGTGGTTTACTCCAAGGATGTCTCGCGCCTGATGCACTTTCGCAGCCTGGCTTCCGGATCAGGAGATCGCGGTCTGTGGGATTTGACGATCCGCCAGGTGATGCGCGACGTGCTGGTCGTTCCGGAGACCAAACCAGCCCTGGATCTGTTACAGGAGTTCAAGAACCGGCGCAGACAGATTGCCATCGTGGTAGACGAGTTTGGATCGACGCTGGGGCTGGTCACCGCGGAGGATCTGCTGGAGCAGGTGGTGGGTGAGTTGGAGGATGAGTTCGATACCGGGCGGAATCTGCCCCTGCCCGCATCGGGCGGTGGATTTCTACTGGATGGCGCCACCAGTCTGCGCGATCTGGTGACGCAACTGCACTGGAAGTTTCCCCGCGCCTATGGGGTGGAGACGCTGGCGGGTTTTCTGCTGGTCAAGCTGGGGCATATTCCAGCGGAAGGGGAGTGGGTGGACTATGGCGGCCGGCGCTTCAAAGTGGTGAAGATGGAGGCGCAGCGGATCGCACAGGTGCGCGTCGATCCGATCGCGGATCCAGACGCTCCTGCTGGACCGCAAGAGGCGTCCAGGGGCGCCGGCAGAGCAGCTTCTGGAGGGTCAAAAGGCGCGAGTCCGGCCCTTCCCGGGCCGTTGCGGGGGCGGAAGGGATGAGATTCCGGTCAGCATGGGTTGCGGCAGGCATGGCGCGCCGCAGTTCAGCCCACACTGCGGCGCGCCGAATCCTGCGGCGGCTACTCACCACTCTCCCGGTGCTATGGGTGGTAGTGACCGTGGTCTTTTTCATGATCCACCTGGTGCCGGGCGATCCGATCGTGCAGATGCTGGGCGACGGCGCGACCGCCGCCGATATCGCCGGATTGCGTCATGCGTACGGGCTGGATCAGCCGCTGGGGACGCAGTATCTGCGCTACTGGAGCGGGCTGCTGCACGGCGATCTGGGGCAGTCGTTACGGCTGCATGATTCGGTGCTGCACTTGATTCTGCAGCGCTACCCCTACACGCTTGCGTTGGCCCTGGCGGCGGCGCTGATCGGGATAGGACTGGCCATTCCGGCAGGAGTCGCTTCGGCCAGCAGAGCGAACCGCTGGCCGGATCGCGCGGTTGGATTCGTCAGCCTGGCAGGACTGTCCGTGCCCAACTTCGCCCTGGGTCCGATCCTGATTCTGATCTTCTCGATCGATATGGGGATGTTTCCAGTCTCCGGCGCGGGTGTGGGCGCAGCAGACTTTCTTCGTCACCTGGTGCTTCCGGCTTTCACGCTTGGTTCGGGCCTGGCTGCGATTCTCACCCGCATGATCCGCTCCTCGATGCTGGAGGAGCTGGGGCAGGATTACATCCGGACGGCGCGGGCCAAGGGACTGCCGGAGAGCGTGGTGGTGTATCGCCACGCGCTGCGCAATGCTTTGAATCCGGTGCTGACGGTGATCGGGTTGCAGTTTGGCTCGCTGCTGGCGGGCGCGATCGTTACGGAGACGATCTTTGCCTGGCCGGGACTGGGGCGTTTGACGCTTACGGCGATCTCCAATCGGGACTATGCGCTGGTTCAGGGGTGCATTCTGTCCATTGGACTGTCCTATGCCCTTGTGAACCTGCTGACAGACTCGGTGTATGCCATGGTTGATCCGCGGATGCGCCGCTGACCCGCTCGCCCGGGAATCCGTTGGGAATCTGTGTTTGCAAACCACTCCGCCACGGCGAGGAGGAGGCTGGGCAGAGAGCGGCACGGAGATTCAGCGCACGGCTCGCAGAGGCCACGGAACAATCCTGTGCCGCGCGGCTGGGTCCGCACCGCGCAGCGGTTCAAGATCGCCTTCGCTTCGCAACCGCGCGGCAGGAACCGTCTTCCCGGGTCGAGGTCTGAGAGCCGGATGGAACGTGCGCCTACTCTCCGTAAGGCGCCCAGATGTTCTTCACCTGGGTTGCGTGATGCAGAAACCAGCGGCCCTGGGCCTGATGAGGATCAAACCAGTTGATCTCGCGTCCGTGGGAGGTGAAGACCTGCTTCAGGTTGCCGATGGAGGCGGATTTGGCCAGGGCGGCTGCGGCCGCATCGCGGAAGCTCCAGATGGCGTCGACGGCGTCGTGCCCGGCCAGGGTCTTGCCGAGCTCGCCGGGGTCGCCTGCAACCAGGTTGACCACTCCTCCCGGCAGGTCGCTGGTATCGAAGACCGGGTAGAGTTCGCCCATCAGCGTTGCTGCCCGCGGGCTGGGAACGGCGACCACGGTGTTGCCCATGGCCACGGCGGGAAGGAGGAGCGAGAGCAGGCTGAGCAGCGGCGCCTGATCCGGGGCCAGAATCGCTATGACGCCCACGGGCTCCTTCATGGCCAGGGTGATCATGCGGCCTGCCGGGTTGTGGATGGAGCCCTCGAACTTGTCGGCCCAGGCGGCGTAGGCAAAGGTGCGCTCGATGCAGACGTCCACCTCCAGGGGAGCCTGTTCCGGAGTGACAAAGGCGGCTAGCCGGGAGATGAGCTCGGCTCGCCTCTGGGCGAGATTTTCAGCCACGTAGTACAGCACTTGGGAACGCGCGTGAGCTGAGGTTGTGGACCACTTGGCGGCGGCGCAGGCCGCCTCCACGGCGTTGCGAATATCCTTGCGGTTGCCCAGAGGAGCTTCGCCCAGGCGTCCGCCGTCGCGTCCGTAGACGGGGAAGCTGTAGCCGGAGTCGGGACGCGTCTGCTTGCCGCCGATGTACTGCTTGACGGTTCGATCGACGTTCCCCTCACCGAGAGGATTCGCCGCGGGAGGCCCGGGGTCGGGCCGGCCGGCCGTCTCGGCAAGAGCGCCGGAAGAGATGGTTTGGTTGGCGGCGAGCAGCCAGCAAGGCTCCAGATACTCAAGCATGCCCTCGCCCCCGCCCTCGCGGCCGTAGCCGGACTCGCGGTATCCACCGAAGCCGCAAGCGGCGTCGAAGAGGTTGGCGGCGTTGACCCAGACGACTCCTGCCTTGATCTGCGAGGCTACATCGAGCGCTGCGTTGATGTTCTCGCTCCACACGCTCGCCGCCAGCCCGTAGGTGGTGTTATTGGCCAGCTCCACGGCCTCGGCCGAGGTACGGAAGGTCATGGCCACCAGCACAGGTCCGAAGATCTCCTCCTGCGCGACCGTGGCGGCGGGCGAGACGTTGGTGAGAAGGGTGGGCCTGAAGAACAGACCGCGTTCGGGCAGAGGAATCTCCGGCTGATAACAGACTGCGCCCTCGGCAATGCCGGTTTTGACCATGGAAGCGATGTGCTCGTACTGCGCCCGATCCACGATCGCGCCGATGTCGATGGCCTTATCCAGCGGAGAGCCGGCGCGCAGCGTCCGCATTCGGGCGCGGAGCTTCTCGTACAGCCGGCCGGCGATGCCCTCCTGCGCCAGCAGACGTGAGCCCGCGCAGCATACCTGGCCTTGATTCAGCCAGATGCTGTCCACCAGCCCTTCCACGGCGGAGTCCAGATCGGCGTCCTCGAGGACCACAAAGGGGCTCTTTCCGCCGAGTTCCAGTGAGAGCTTTTTGTCCGTGCCGGCCGTGGCCTTGCGCAGAATACGTCCGACCTCAGTGGAACCGGTGAAGGCGATCTTGTCGATGTCCGGATGCGCGACGATGGCTGCTCCGGTCCTTCCGTCTCCGTTGATCACGTTGAGCACGCCCGGAGGTAGGCCGATCTCAGCGGCGATCTCCGCCATGGCCAGAGCTGTCAGCGGGGTGTACTCGGCCGGCTTGATGACGACGGTGCAGCCGGCCGCGAGCGCCGGCGCCACCTTCCAGGCGAACATCAGCAGAGGAAAGTTCCACGGAATGATCTGACCGGCGACACCAACCGGAGCGTAGCCGGGAAACTCTTCCTCCAACAACTGGGCCCATCCGGCGTGATAGTAGAAGTGGCGGGCCGCCAGTGGAATGTCGATGTCGCGCGACTCGCGGATGCTCTTGCCGTTGTCCAGCGTCTCCAGCACCGCCAGGCGGCGCGAGTGCTTCTGCACCTGACGGGCCAGGGCGTACAGATAGCGTGCTCGCTGGTGGCCGCTGAGGGCTTGCCAGCCGGGTAGAGCAGAGCGTGCCGCCTGCACCGCCTGGTCAACCTCGGACGGCCCGGCGCAGGCTACGGTGGCTAGAACTTCGCCACTGGCCGGGTTGGTTACAGGAAACGGATCAAAGCCCTCAGCGCCGGCAGAGGGGAGCAGGGGCGTCCACGTGCCGCGGATGAAATGACCGAATCTGCGCTGGTGGGCGTCAAGCCAGGAGATGGCCTGGCTGGGGTCCTCGGGAGCCGGGCCGTATTCCATCGTCTCAAATTTTTCTCCAATACCGCTTGCCATCTCTTGTCCTCTCCTCGGCGGTTGCGCGGAAGAAGCTGGGGATTCAACGCGCAGTCTTCATATCAGTTTCCATGGTCTGCCGGGCGCTCATGCGAAAGGGTGACGATAAGCCGCCGAGTATCTTGCCGTGACGAAATGCTCCAACTGGCGCTCGATATCGCCCAGCAGGGAACTGGCTCCAAAGCGCAAAAGCGAAGGCTCCAGCCAGGAACGGCCCAACTCGTCCTTGACGGTTGTCAGCCAGTCCAGAGCCTGTTTGGCGGTCTTGATGCCCCCTGCGGGTTTGAAGCCCACGGCCATGCCCGTGCGCTCGCCGTACTCGCGCAGCGCACGAATCATCACCAGGCTTACCGGCAGAGTCGCGTTCACAGCCTCTTTGCCGGTGCTGGTCTTGATAAAGTCTGCTCCAGCCATCATGGCCACCCAGCCGGCGCGGGCCACGTTGCGCAGAGTCAGCAGGTCGCCGGCGCCCAGAATGGCCTTCATCGAGGCCGGACCGCAGGCATCCTTGAATGCGGCCACCTCGTCGTACAGTGCGTTCCACTCCCCGTGGAAGACATGGGCGCGGGTGATGACAATGTCGATCTCACTGGCGCCGGCGTCCAGGCTGCGGTGGATCTCGGCGATGCGCGTCTCCAGGGGGGAGAGTCCTGCCGGGAAGCCGGTAGAGACCGCGGCCACGGGGATGCCTGAGCCCTCGAGGGCCTGGACCGCAGTCTCGACAAAAGCGTGGTAGACGCAGACCGCGCCGACATGGAGAGGCGAGTCTTGCCATCCCAGAGCGTTCACCATGTGGTCCTGGAGCGGTCGCCGCGCCTTGGCGCAGAGCCTGCGAACACGCTCGGCGGAGTCGTCTCCGCTCAAGGTGGTGAGGTCCATGCAGGCGATGGCGCGTAAAAGCCACGCTGCCTGCCACTCCTTCTTGACCGTGCGGCGGGAAGGAATTGTAGCGGCGCGCCGTTCCACGGCGCTGGTGTTGACCCGCACGGCCTCGATCCAATCCAGATTCAGGGGAGTTCCTCGGTTGGGCGCGAGCTCCCGTCCGCCGAGCATCGCCGGCTTGCCGGCCAACCTGTTTTCCTGGCGTCCGGCTTGCTGTGGATTTACTGCGGCGACTGTCTCCATTGTGGTCACCACCGGCGCTCAGACAGTCCAGCCCGTCATCCAGCGTCAGGCAAGAGGCGGCACGGATCACCCTCAGTGTATACCGCCAGGATGACTGGCCACGGCCTCCGGCAGAGCCGGTTGCGCCTCCCGCGCAGCGTCGCGGGACAGTCGATCGTACGCATCGCGCGCCGCAAAGCAACCTCGGCCCACCGTATGGTTCCCTGCTCCATCGGACCTGGCGTCGATCCGGAAAGTGGATCAGGAAAGTGGATCAGGTGTATCGCCGACGGAAGGCTTGCTTTCCTACTCCGCGCTGGGATGACGGTACAGGTTGCGCAGAGCTTTGCTGCAGATGCGATAGCAGGGGCAGGCCGCCTTCTCCAGTTCGGAGGCGGAGAGAATCGTGATCTTGCCGCGACGGTAGCTGATCATGCCGCGCTCCTGGAGAGATCCGGCGACCATGGTCACCGTGGTGCGGCGCGTGCCAAGCATGTCGGCCATGAACTCTTGCGTAAGCATCATGGTGTCCTGGCGAGAGCGGTCATGGCACATGAGTAGCCAACGAGCCAGACGCTGCTCGACTTCATGCATCTTGTTGCACGCTGTGCTCTGTTCCAGGCTGATGCACTGTTGTTGCACAAACTCGAGAATCCGGCCGCGCAGTTCCGGGGTGTTATGAAAGAGCGGACACAGATCTTCACTACGAACTCGCAGCGCAGAGCCCGGCTCGAGCATGTAGGACTGTGAAGGCATCCCTGCCGGCCCAAGCAGTTGCATCGCGCCCACCAGTCCTTCGCGTCCGGTAAAGCCAACCTCCGCGCTGCCACCCTGCGCCATGGTGACCACAAGAGATGCGACCCCGCCAGAGAGAAAGTAGACATAAGCTGAGCGCTCGCCTTGCTCCTGCAGCACCGTTCGACTGGGCAGATCGATGGCGCGGCCAAGGGCGAGAATCTCTGTACGCAACTCCGGCGAGAGGGAGTCGAGAAGAACATTTCCAGTGTTGGCAGGCACGTTCGATCCTTCTCTAGCGAGGTTCAGGATGGATCCACAACGGGATGCATCCTAGCTTCGGGCCCGCGAAGAGCATTGCGTACTCTGTGATGTTGTGTCCGCTCTCTTCGAATTCTCAGTCAGATGCCGATGCGAGACATCGCTGCTGCTTCCCGAAAGGGTTGATCATAGGCCCGCTATGGCTTGGTGAAATTAGACGACCGCAGTTCGAGCTGGGGACGAAAAGAGTCGCCTCGAATTTTCTCATGATGTGCCCAATATAACGCTTTGCAGCGCCGAGATCGG
>JAKART010000084.1 GCA_021819255.1 Acidobacteriota bacterium | reverse complement strand
CGATCTACCTGCGCCCGGAGAACCGGGAGTGGCTGCGAGCATTGCCCATGGGCCCGATTCAGGCAACCAACAGAGCGCTATGCGCGCATGGCTCGCCTTTGCATGAGGACCAGTACGTCGCGTCGATGCGAGATGCCTGGATTCCTCTCCAGCGTATGCCCGTCGAGCTGGCGTTCTTTGGCCATACGCACCTGCAGGGAGCTTTTTCCCGCCGTGGAGAGTGCTGGTCGGAAGACCATCCTGAATATCCGGCGGAGTCCAGGGAACAGTTGCAGCAGTTCACCCTTCGCGTGCCGAGCGGCGCGCGCTATCTGATCAATCCCGGCGGAGTGGGGCAGCCGCGCGATGGCGACTGGAGAGCGGCGTTCGCCATCTACGACCAGAGCAACGAGCAGGTCACCTTCTTCCGCACTCCCTACGATGTCGCCGCGGCGCAGGCGGCGATCCGGGAAGCGCGCCTGCCGGAGCGGCTGGCCTCTCGGCTAAGCGCCGGCAAATAAAACATCTCGTCAGTGACCCGGTTCTGCCCCGGCCATTTGCGTGGCCGAAGCTCCGAAGCGGATCACACGCTATGGCTCGTACTCCACAAACAGATCGGGAAACTGCCTTTTCAATGCCTGGATCTTGGGGATGTCGCAGACCTGGATGTACGGATTGTGCGGATTCTTCATCGCATAGTCCTGGTGATACTCTTCGCCGCGATAGAAGGTGGAGAGCGGAACGATCTGAGTCACAATCGGTCCGGCGAAAACCTGAGCAGCGTCGAGCTGCTGTACATAGGCTTGCGCGACCGTTCGCTGCTGCTCACTGGTATAGAAGATTGCGGAACGGTAGCTCGCGCCCACATCCGCGCCCTGGCGATTGAGCTGCGTGGGGTCATGCACCACGGAGAAGAAGACACGCAAGAGCGTGCCGTAACTCACCGCGGCGGGATCGTACAGGATCTCAATGGCCTCGGCGTGTCCGGTCTTCTGGCTGCAAACATCGCGGTAGTTGGCGGTGGCGGCAGAGCCCCCGCAGTAGCCAACGGTGGTCTGGACAACTCCCTGCACGCGTTGAAAGACGGACTGCACTCCCCAGAAACAGCCTCCAGCGAAGATGGCTCTGTCCCGAGAGCCCGGAGAGTGTTCACCGGCAAGCGGCTGAAGATCGTGAAGAGGAGCGGGAATCGTCTGCTTGGGATGGGTGGTCATCAGTGTGGAACCTCCAGTGTTCTAGTATCCGCGCCACGCGCTGGATGGTAAGGATGAGCCGCTTGACGGAAGGTCTTTTCCACTCTGCAGGGAAGAGCCGGCCGCGTCCTATCCATCGGACTCGGAATTGATCGGGCCGGGAAAATTTTTTCTCTTCAGCGTGTGATGGGAAAACTCTTTCTCTTCTGCGTGCAAAGGCTTGATAGAGAGGATGCAAAATTTGGGTGCAGGCGGACGAAACGCCAGCAATGACAAGGGTTGCAGCGAGTGAACCATGCGAGTTAACGCCCACCTAAAGCCTCACTTTAGGTGTTAGAAATCACTAAGGGAGAAAGGTGACTCTACGCGATTTTTTGGTTACTTCATTTCTCGATGATGGATTACTTTCGTTCACTTTAGTAACTGCTGCGTTCGAAGTGCGTCTCACGAGTTTGCATGGAGCTGGGCGCCATGGATGAGCAAGCGCTCGCGCGAAGAGTGCTTCCAGAAGGTGATTTGCAACCTCGCAGTCCCGGCAGAGCGCTTGAGGATCTTGCGTCGCCGCCGAGAGATCGAGGATCCTCAATCCAGCCTCCATGCCGAGTCTCTAGACCATTTTCCCTGATGATGGGTGTACGGAAGCGGGCGTTCAGTGGCGTTTTCATTGAGGAAAACGCCCACAGGAGTCGTTCCCCTTGCTTACACCTTCAGGGAAAATGGTCTAGCCGGGAGGCCATCCCATCTCTCTTCCGCCGAGCAGATGCAGATGCAGGTGATCGACGCTCTGCCCTCCGTCCGGGCCAGTGTTGATCACCAGGCGGAAGCCGCCGCCGCCGGGATGCACGCTGAGGCCTTGCTGCTGTGCCACTATGCCGGCTGCGGAGAGAAGCTGACCCAGCAGAGGAGACTCTCCGGCGGTGCAGTGGGTAAGAGACCCGAAGTGCTGTTTGGGAATCAAGAGGATGTGCACCGGCGCTTGTGGATGAATGTCGGGAAAGGCCAGCACATCGCTGTTCTCATAGAGACGCTTCACCGGGATGGCGCCACTTGCGATCTTGCAGAAGAGGCAATCAAAGTCAGTAGCCATGGGTGCATCTTAAACCCAGCCGAGGCGAGAGGATCAAGCGGCCGTGAAGCTCGCGCTCGTGCGGCGCAGATAGAAAGGCCAGGCTCCCGACGCAGAGCTTTGCGGACCATGGCGCGCCGCCTTCGGCGCTCCCTTTTTGCGGCGCTTCGCAGGTTGCTTCGGCGCGGCGGCCTCACGCAGTTTTAGCGTCTGAAATAGCGGGGATCCTGGCCTGGCGCCCACGGATTGTAGGCTTGCGCGAAGGCCGCGCGATACCCGATCGAGGGGTGGGAGTAGGTCCAAAACACGTAGAACGGGTTCGGGTTGGGATCAGCCAGAGAGGTTTGGCCCAGCACGTCGAAGGCGTCTCTGGCGGTTGCCTGGGGATCAGCGACCAACCCATGGATGGCCTCTTCTCCGTAAATGTCGGCGGCATGTTCATGCCCGCGGCTGTAAGAGTTTTCCATGGGCTCCAGCAAGGCGCCAAAGAAGGAAAGGGCCAGCAGCAGAACGGCCAACGCCGCCCAGTCGTTCTGTGAAGGCACGCCCCATATGGAGCCAAACTTGTTGATGGACCACTGTACAAAGAGATAGCCGAGATAAAAGGCTGCCAGAAGCAGGACAAGGGTGAAGACGATGGTGTTGCGAATGTGATGCAAAACATAGTGCCCGGACTCATGGCCAAAGACGAAGACGATCTCATCCGGAGTCATGTGCGCGATGGTGGTGTCCCACACCACCACGCGCTTGCTGGCTCCAAAGCCCTCCACGTCAGCGTTCAGGGTAGATAGCTTGGCGCTGGCCTTCATCAGGAACATCCGCTGCGGCGGGATGTTCATATGGCCCTTCTGCACCACCTGCTCCAGACGGAGGACCAGGGCGGGGTTGGTCTTCTCCAGCGGCTGATACTGGAAGAACATTGGCTCCATATAGGGCGCGACAAAGATGCCGAAGAACAAAATGGGGATCGAGACGCACCAGAAGACCAGCCACCACATCCGCTCCATCTTGCGGATGATCCAAAACAGGAGCATGACCAGCAGACCGCCAATCCCCCACGCCAGCGCAAAGACCTTGATCTGATCGCGGAACCAACTGGGCCAGCCTTGTACGGACAGGCCGTAGTGCAGCGAGAGGTGGTGAGCGTAGAGATCCAGCGGGAGATCGAGCAGCGTGGTCGCCAGAAGAAACAGGAAGAGAAAGGCATAGCCCTGCGCCCAGCGATTGGAGCTGATCTTGAGGGATCTGTCACGCATCCAGGCGATGCCGCCGAAGCTGAGGAGAAGAACAAGACACAGCATATCCCAGGCCTCGCCGCCAAAGTGCAGCAACTGGCCGACGCTGCTGAGATGCTGTGCCTTGACCAACTCCGCCGGAGCCAGAGAATACTGCGCCGTGTTGCCGTGGGGCGGAGCGGCGGCCAACTCCTGTCGGGCGGCTAGATCGGCGGCATGCTCGGCTCTGGTCTGGCCGGCGCAACCGGTCAGACACAGGACGAGGATGCCGAGCAGAAACAAGAGTGGGCCAAGACGGGTAGAGGACGAATTCCAGGACATCCAGCGCATCTCAGATCTCCTAATTCAATCGAACCAGATAGGGAACGACGTGCGGGAACGGCCGGCCGATCCACTCCATGATCGCCACGGCTTCGGCGCGATCGGGACGGGCCGGACGAATGCGTACCCAGTAGCCGGTGGCTCCGGTGAACTCGATGACCTGGGATCCGGCGTAGCGGCGCAGCAGCGCCCTCTTCAGGTCCAGGGCATCCTTCCTTGTGGGGAAGACGCCGGTTTGCACGCACCAGTTGGACTGGGTTGCGGGCGAGGTACGCAAGTAGGCTTCCACCCGAACCCTGGCCACGCCCATGCGATAGAGATCGATCTTCTTGGCTGCGCTTTCAGAGAGGTCGATGATACGCCCGTGCACGAAGGGCCCGCGGTCGGTGATGCGCACCAGCACGGACTTGTTGTTGGAAAGATTGGTCACCCGGACGATGGTCTCCAGCGGAAGTGTCTTGTGAGCCGCGGTCATACCGGCGCCATCGTAGTAGGAGCCGTCGGCGGCGCGATGTCCGCTGGGAGCGTACCAACTGGCCATGCCGGTTTCCACAAAATCCGGCCGTCCCTTGGGTAGGGGAATCGGAGCCCGCTCGGAGGGTGCGGCGTTGCTCTGCCGGCCGCCCAGCGTGGGTGGGGGCGGCACAGAGGGCTGTTGGCTGCGGTGATGGCAGCCACCGGAGAGCAGCATCAGCACGCTGGCAACGATCCAGCCGGCCAGGGCCGGCTTTGGCCGCTCCCCACGCCCCATGGGCCGGCGGTGACCGGAGACGGTTGCCCTCTGGCCATCCGGCATGCCCGCCGTCAATGGGCTACCCTTGTTCAACATCCAGCCTTCATGATTCTTGGCCACGGTTCCCGCCGTCAACGCCGTAGCCGGCCGTGTGTTCCTAGCTGGATACCTTGGTATCTTTTATCCTTGCGTGCCCCACCCGAATTCGGTCCGCGTCTTCCGCATTTCCCAGGCGTCCTCAGGGTCCGCTCGCCCGGGGGGAAGGCGCCGTACCGAAGTCGATGGAGAGCGCTCTTGCCTGCGGTTATACAGAAGATCGGCACAGCCGGTAGCGCTGCCTCAGACTCTCCCTGTTGCAGGGATGGCCAGAGGGCGAAGGTGGCGGCGTCTTTTTTCCACCCCAGCCGACCGCCCGCAGTTGGACCGAGTTCGGTAAAGGCGCCCATCCACGCCCAACGCCGAGGATAAGCACGGCCTTGCAGGGAAGTCGCCTGGGTGGGATCTGTTCGGATCCCGCCAGCTTAGAAGGACTCGCTGATGGTGAAGCGGAAGGTCTTGCGTGGCTCACGCAGAACGTAATCCGCTCCGTAGTATTGCAGCGCCTGCTGGTAGGTATAGGCCGCCGCGCCCGGCTCTGTGGCGAAGGGGAAGAAGTCCTTGAAGCACTCCTGAGAGGTGCCGGAGCACGCCGAACCGCTGGGAGCGACGATCTGCTGCGGTATCGCCCTGTAAAGCCGCAGCGGGTTATAGGCGTAGTAGATCTGGAACGGCGCATTGATGATCGGCATCAGCACCTGCAAATAAAGCCCCGTGGACATGCGCGGAACGATGTTGGTATGAGGCACGTTCTTCAGGAACTCAGAGTAGGGCGGCAGTTGATAGCCCTGCAGACACTCTCCGTTGACCACCTCCGGGCAGCCATAGGTGGGGCTGTTGATGGTTGAGAGGCCTTCGGGGCTCATCATCAACTGGTGCGGCTCCAGGTTCATCGTCAGGCCAATGTCATCGAAGATCGCGAAGGTGATCTGATTGATGATCGGGAAACGGTACTCCAGGTTGGTGATGGCAGAGGTATCGCCGCCAATCGGCGCCAGACGATAGATGGGCAGCGGGATCTGCACATCGCCCAGAGCCTGGTCGGTCGGATCGCGAGGGACGCCGGTTCCATCCGGATTGGTCAGGTTGAACATCACCTTGGTGGGCATGAAGGTATAGGGCGAGAGGGAACGGATGTCGAAGCCGCGCAGATCATTCTCACCGCCGTTGTAGATGCGGGAGAAGGGAGGCGCTACCTGGCCGCCAAAGCCGGAGATGTTGGCTAGCTGAAATCGATAGGCAAAGACGTTGTGGCCTTCTCTATTGATCCTGATTCCCTTCATGGGGAAGAACTGCCGCCAGGCAACCACAGGAGAGTAGTACTTTGTGTTGCCGCCCATACCTGCGAATTGGATAGCAACACTCAGTTCCTTGCCGCTATGTGGCCCAATGGGCCGATCCAGGGTGCTGAAGCTGAAGCTGGGCGTCAGCACGGAGGTGACGATGCCGTTCAACTGGTTCGGACCCTCGATGCCGGAGCGAAAGGCCAGAGTCTGGAAGACGCTGAGCGTGTTCTGGTTGAAGGTTGTAATGCCGGAACTCGACCAGGAGTAGGCCACTCCGATTCGGGCGACGCCGGTGCGGCGGAAGAGCGTGCGCAGGGCTTCCGTGGTTTGGATGGTCAGGCCCTTGGCCGACTGATTGAAGTTGTTCAGCAGCGACTGCTGGGCTGTGGCCAGGTTTTGATTGGAACCGGTCACGGAATAGCTTTTGGAGGGGTTGAAGTCGGTCTTGCGGTCGAAGACCTGAATGCCAAGCGAGATCGGCTTGTTGTGCAGGTAGGGCTCGGTGAAGCCGAAGCTCAGATTGCGCTCCAGGTCGCCGATGTTGGCGGTGACGTTCAGCGTCTCTCCAAAGCCGAGAAAGTTGTTGGTTGCATAGTTCACTCCCAGGAAGGAGCCGGAGAGCCCGCTGACGCCACCATTGATGCCGATGGAGTTCTTGCCCTTTTCATGGAGCTTGATGAGCAGGTCCACCGTGCCCGCATCGGTGTTCTGCTGCGTCTCCACGTCCTGGTCGGTCTTCAGTGTGTCGAAGTAGTCCAGTTGGTTGAGACGCATCAGGGAGAGGTCGACCAGGCGGCTGTTGTACACCTGACCCTCTTGAATCAGCATTTCGCGCCGGATGACGCGGTCGCGCGTCAGGGTGTTGCCGGTAAACTCGATGCGCGAGACATAGAACTGCTTGCCTTCATCGATGTCGACGTTCAGATAGATCAGATGCTTGGCCTCGTCGACTCGTGGAATCGGAGTCGGCACCATGTTGATGTAACCGCCCTCGCCGTAGGCCTTCTTGAGATTATCGATGCCCTTGGCAAAGAGCCTCGCGTTGAACCAGGTGCCGTCAGCCTCTGGGAAGAGCGCGCGCAGGGCCTTGGCGTTACGGTAAGACTTGTTCCCGGAAAAGGTGATTCCGCCCAGACGGTAGCGCTGGCCCTCTTCGATAGGGATGACGATGTCCACGCGCTTGCCCTTGGAGGGGCGCAGGGTGAACGGATTGATGCCGCCGGCGTTGCGGACATGGGTCCGGGGCTCGCCGGTGATGGCCTTGAAGTAACCCTTGTCGCGGTAGGCTTCGCGCACGCGATCCGCGTCTTCATCCAGCTTGCTGGCGTCATAGGTGCGCGGGAACAGGTCTTCAAAGATGATCGAGTGCGGAATCCCGATCGGCCTCAGGTTCGCCATGGCTTCCACCAGTTGGCGGTGGGAGAGCGCATGGTTGCCGGTGAAGGCGATCTTGCCCACCTTCACGGTGGGGCCTTCCTTCACGACAAAGGTGAGCGCGACACGCGCCGGAGGAATCGTCTTGACTTCGGTTTTAATGGTGGCGAACTGATGTCCGTGCTCTCCCAGCATCTCCTGGAGCACCACTTCGGCGTGCTTCACCCGGGTGCGGTCGAACTGACTTTCCACGTTCAGGCCGACGTGTTCCTTCTTCAGGCGGTCCATCACGTCGGAGGCCGTGATGGAGCTCAGGCCCTTGTAGTTGATCTCGCTGATGGTGGGTTTCTCGCGCACGTACACCAGCAACTGCAGACATCCCTTGCCTTCGACCTTCTCAATCCGCACGGTGTCGAAGTAGCCGGTATTCCATAGCGAATTGAAGTCGCGCTCCACCACGGAAGGATCATAGACATCGCCAGCGTGGCTGAAGAGCCGCGCGACGATGGATTCCTTGGGAATGCGGCGGTTACCGATCACTTCCACCGGGCAGAGGATCTGTGGCGCTGAGGCGGCAGAGAACGGAGGGGAGACCTGGACTTGCGCCCTGGCCAGCGTGGAGCCGGCCGGCGCCAGAAGGATGGCCAAACCAGCCAGACCCGCGGCGACACCCAGACGCGAGAAGCTCCGGCGATGGGCAGAGACGACGACACGATTCAGGCCGGAGCGGCTTTGGCCAAAGCCAAGGATGCCCAATCGGCTCGAGCGCGTGCGCACAGGCTGGGACAAAGACTTCACGGAGCTTGCGCTCACTCGGATTCCGGTAAAAATAACCACACCCTCACTGCTCTTTGAATCTGTCCACGCTTGTTGGACACGTCAGTTGATTCCAGCACTGCGAAACACCAAGGTAGAGCTTTGATTATAGGCGACCGGAAGCGGCCCATGCGAACCCAAA
>JAKART010000083.1 GCA_021819255.1 Acidobacteriota bacterium | reverse complement strand
TCTCCTGCGCCGGTCGTCCTGGTAGCCTGGGGCATGAGTATCAGGACGCGGCGCAGTATGCGCGCTGGGGGGTTGATTTTGTCAAGGAGGACTGGTGCAACACGGTGCCGGGGCAGGACAGCGAGGCTTCCTACACGGTGATGCGCAACGCACTGGCTTCAACCGGAAGGCCCATCGTCTTCAGCATCTGCGAGTGGGGGTCCACCAAGCCCTGGCTGTGGGCCGGCCCCATCGGCAACATGTGGCGTTCCGCTGGGGATATCCAGGATTGCTGGAGCTGCCGGCGGCGCTGGGGCGGTCATGGCGTGCTTCAGATTATCGATCGGATGGATCCAATTTACAGTTATGCAGGGCCAGGCCATTGGAATGATCCGGACATGCTCGAAGTGGGCAATGGCGGCATGACGGATGCGGAGTATCGATCTCACTTCAGTCTCTGGGCGCTTTTCTCCGCCCCCCTGATCTCCGGAAATGATCTGGCCCAGATGACGGAAGCGACCAAGGAGATTCTGCTCAACAAAGAAGTGATTGCTGTGGATCAGGATCCCATGGGGATCCAGGGCCATCGCGTGCAGAAGGATGGAGATCTTGAAGTGTGGTCCAAGCAGCTCGGCGATGGTGGTCGAGCGGTGGTCCTGCTGAACCGCGGCGACAAACCGGCGACGATTACTGCGAACTGGACCGCGATCGGATATCCGGCCACGCTGAAGGCGCGGGTGCGCGATCTTTGGCTACATCAAGACCTAGCCCCGCACACGGGTAGCTACGCGGCGCAGGTTCCCAGTGATGCCGCGGTGATGGTGCGGATTACGCCCTGAAATCTGCGCTGCCCTGGCTGTCATCGGGGATCAGTCGCGTCCGTTGATCGCCGGTGAGATGTTTGCAGTTGTCTGAAAGGTTGTCCCGTGCCGGTGGAACCCGAGGGTTCCACCCCCGTGGGCATTTTCCCTGTAAGAACTCCGGTGCGGTTCTGTACCGTGAGGCCCTCGACCCGGATGAGGCTTTTCGCCATAGCAGCGAGGCAACCGACCCGCGTACCCGCCGACGCGTCTCCCCGACGCATATTCTCGGACGCGTATTCGCCGGGAGAATCTCCCGAGATTCGGACCAGCAAGCCATGCCGCCACAGGCGGTATGCCTCCGGTGGGCGGGCGACTGATCCCCCAATTGCTGCCCACCATCCTGGCTGAATCCATCCCGCGGCACATGCTAAACTTCATGATGTGCCGGGTCCTACGCGACGTATTCCCGCCAACCCCGCCAGGTCCGGAAGGAAGCAACGGTAACGGGTCGATACGGGTGCAGTAGGGAAACCCGGTACATTTTTTCCTCCTCTTGGTTGGCACGGCTCAACAGCCCTCTTTCGATCGCCTTACCCTGGATGCAAGCCGCCGCCCAGGCCGTTTTTTGCCCGTAGCATCCGTTTTTGGCCTCGGGAACATCGAATCGGCGAGATACGGTCCCCTCGCGGTGACGGAAAAACTACTCTAAGATGCCTATGGCGACACGTTTACCGCTGGAGGTCAAAGTTTGAGTCTCACCCTGATGGACCGCACCCCTGTACGCGCCAAAATCTCTGCCGTGGGAACTTACGTTCCACCCCGCCTGCTTACCAACTCCGACCTGGAGAAGATGGTTACCACCAACGATGAGTGGATCCGGGAACGCACCGGAATCAGCCAGCGTCATCTGGCCGATCCCGGCACGGCCACCAGCGATCTGGCCGCCGCGGCGGCCCTTGACTGCTTGCAGCGGCGAGGCATCACTGCAACCGAGGTCGAGGTGATTCTGGTGGCCACGGTCACGCCGGATATGCTGTTTCCGGCGACTGCATGCCTGGTGCAGACCAAGATCGGCGCCGCGGGGGCGTGGGGCTTTGATCTTTCGGCAGCCTGCTCCGGCTTTCTCTATGCCCTGCAGATGGGCGCCAAACTGGTCGAGTCCGGAGCCCACAAGAAGGTGATGGTGATCGGCGCCGATGTCATGAGTTCGATCATCGACTATACCGACCGCTCCACCTGCATTCTCTTCGGCGATGGGGCGGGAGCCGTGCTGATCGAGCCATGCTCGGACGGGGAGATAGGAATGTTGGACTACATCCATGAGATCGATGGGTCGGGCGCGAGCTCCCTCTACATGCCTGGTGGCGGCAGCCTGCACCCCCCCACCATCGAAACCGTGAACGCCAAGATGCACTATGTCCACCAAGAGGGTGGGGCCGTCTTCAAGGTGGCCGTTCGCAAGATGTCGGAGTTAGGTGAAAAAGTTCTGGATCGCAACGGACTGAAGGCGAGCGATGTCGATCTCTTTATCCCCCATCAAGCCAACGAGCGGATCATCATGGCCACGGCGGACCGTCTGGGTCTGGCGAGGGAAAACATCGTTATCAACATCGCGGAGTATGGCAATACCACTGCGGCCACAATCCCCCTGGCGATCAACACCGCTCTGGTGGAAGACCGGCTGAAGAAGGGGATGACCATCCTTTTGTCATCCTTCGGCGGCGGCTATACGGTTGCTTCCACGCTTCTTCGCTGGGAGTGCTAGGGGTTTGCCGCGATGCGGCGAGGCGAGGAGCGAGAGCCGGATGACGGTGGAGCAGCAGCCAGGCTGAAGTGACGAGTCGGGCGTTTTTTCAAAGCCAAGTCGCTGCTTGATCACGCGATCTTTCTGCGAGCGCCGAATGACGCTTGTTCCTGGTGCGGCCGCGGAGGCCGGAATTTCGGGCAGGACAGAAGCGGGGGATGGTTGTCTTCCGTCCGGGGCTGAGAGGCGCGACCATGGGGAAAGAACTGCTCTAGAATAAACAGGTATGGAAGCAGCCCAGCCCATCAAGAGCTCCCGCAACGTCCCGCGTTCCCGCCATTCGTTCCAGACCGACGACCCGGCGCTTGAGCCGATCGCGAAGAAGGTGGCGGCCGGAGAACGGCTGAGCTTTGAAGATGGCCTGGCTCTTTATCGCAGCAATGACATCCTGGCCGTGGGCTGGATGGCCAATCAGGTACGGGAGCGGATGCACGGCGATCTGGCTTACTTCAATGTGAACCGTCACATTAACCCAACCAATGTGTGTGTGGCCTCCTGCAGGTTATGCGCCTTCGGACGCAAGAAGGGCGCGCCGGATACCTATACGATGGCCCTGGAAGAGGCCTGGGAGACGGCTGGGAGGGGGCTTACGGAGGCGGTTACCGAGTTCCACATCGTCGGCGGCCTGCACCCCGATCTTCCCTTCGAGTACTTCATGGATCTGGTGCGCGGCCTGAAGCGGCGCTATCCGAAGGTACATATTAAGGCGTTCACGATGGTCGAGATTGCGTTTCTGGCCAAGGTGGGAAAGATCTCCATCGCCGAAACCATCGAGCGGATGAAGGCCGCCGGCGTGGACTCCTGTCCGGGCGGCGGAGCCGAGATCTTTGCCGACCGGGTGCGCCATATCATCTGCGACCACAAGATCGATGGCAGCGAGTGGTTGGAGACGGCGCGGCTCCTGCATAAGGCCGGTTTGCGCTCCAACGCGACGATGCTCTACGGGCATATCGAGGAGGACGAAGACCGCGTCGATCACCTGCTGAAGCTGCGTGAGGTGCAGGATGACACGGGCGGATTTCAGACCTTCATTCCCCTCAGCTTCCATCCTGAGAACACCGCGCTTGGCCACCTTCCCAAGTCAAGCGGACTCACCGACATCCGGCAGATCGCGGTGAGCCGTCTGCTGCTGGACAACTTTCCCCACATCAAGAGCTACTGGCAGATGGTGACCCCGCGCATGGCGCAGATCTCGCTGCGCTTCGGCGCCGACGACATCGACGGAACCGTGGTGGAGGAGAAGATCTATCACGATGCGGGAGCCAGTACCCCGCAGGGACTTCGCCGCCAGGATCTGGTGCAACTGATCACTGCGGCGGGGCGGATTCCCTTTGAGCGCGATACCCTGTACCGGGCGGTGACCCGCAGCGAAGACAGCTTTACCGTCGCGGTATAGGTGTGCCTGAGCTTTTGCGGCTGCGTGGGTATCGGGCGGACGACCTGGATGCGATGCAGGCGCTGGACTTGGTCTGTTTTGATCCTCCATTCCGCTTTTCGCGTGGAGCCATGCGCCGCTTTGCGGAGGCCAAACGGGCGCGCGTCGTCCTGGCGGAGCAGGAGGGAATCCTGGCCGGCTTTGTGATTCTTCACCTGGAAGAGTCCGCGCAAGGGCAGGTGGGCTATGTGGTCACCTTGGATGTCGCTCCGGAGTTTCGCCGCAGAGGCGTCGCCACGCAGTTGATGCGGGAGGCGGAGCGGCTGGCGGGGAAGGAGGGCTGCCTGGCGCTGGCGCTGCATGTCTTTACAAAGAATCAGGCGGCTATCCGCTTTTACGCTCAGGACGGATTTTTTCGCTCCCACCGCGTAGAGGGATTTTACGGGGCATGGCGGGATGCGTGGGTCTTCTACAAGCCGCTCCGGAGTTGCGGGGATTGAGAGCGCTGTGCGGGCAGCGGCATTCGATCTGGTCTTCGCCTCACTCCTTGTCGAGGACCATTGACGAGGATCAAGATTCCTGAACTCTCCCCGCTGGGATCCCGGATGACCGGTATGGAAAGGGTTCAGCGTGGCGGCCGCAAGGCCGCGGCCTGGCTGCGTGGAAAACGCAGCACGGCTGCCCACTCGCCGCCCCGCTCCGCGCGCCACACGACCCGGCAGCCGAGGAGCGCGGCAGTCTCCGTTGGGGTCAAGTCACGCTTGGCGGCAAAGGCGCGTCCACGCCAGGTGTTGGGATGGCTCAGAAGGTAACGCCGGTACAACGGAGTCACAAAGTGGGTGGTGAAGACGATCGCGGTGTTGTAGCGATTCGATTCGCGAGCGGCGAGCAGGACCTGCGGCAGGGTGAAGTCATCGATGGCGACCACCTTCATGGGATGGTTCACGTAGCCGAGGTACGGTTCCAAGAGATCGCTGGACACGGGCCATGCCGTAAGAATGGTTGCGCCCGGGTAGCGCTGTTGCACGAAGTCGATCGCCTCCCGCTGGACAACGATCATGTCGCGGTAGGTGAGATTATCCTCCGGCGCAAACATGGATGGTGGATTCAGCCACAGGACACTGAGGAAAGCCGCGGCGCCGGCCGCCGCGAACAGGGGCCAGCGCCGAGTGTGGATGCGCCACTGGCTTACGCAGACGATCAGAATCAGCGGATAGACCGGCAGGAGATAGCGCGTGAGCAGCGCTCCGCCCAGCACAGAGAAGGCGAGCCAGTTGGCAGCCGCCAGAACCGCCATCGCGTAGAGCGGTCCCGGCTGCAGAGCGGCGGGAGCGTCCTGGCGCCGGGGCAGCAGCAGGCAATAGAGTGCAAGGGCGATCGGGAGCCAGATGTTGCGCTGCCAGAACAGATGCAGAAAGCGATAGCAGAGGGCCCGCAGGATGTGCGCGGCGGTGAGATTGGCGGTGGCGTTGTAGCGCAGGAAGGCGGGGTTGCCGAAGGTGAACCCAACCACGTGGTGGTGGTAAGCAAACCACGCGATCAACGGAAGCACGGATGAGGCCAGCGCAGCCGCCCAGGCTCCGTGCCTGCCGGAGCTCCCACTCTGTTGCAGGCCCAGGCCGAGCGAGGGTTCTTGATGGCGCTCGGGCCGAGACCTGCGGCTGCCGAAGAGCAGCACCATCTCCCAGGCGGTCAGTGCCGCGGGCTGGATGATCGAGGTCTCCTTGGAGAGAGCGGCCAGGGAGAACAAGACCGCTACGGAGAGGTAATGGGGTTGGGCGCGACCATCCTGGCTGCCATTGGCCGAGCCGGCCTGAAGGGAGGGCAGGTAAAGCGCAAAGGCCCAAAGCGTAAAGGCAGCGGCAAAGACATCCGCGTGAGCCAGAGAGCTCTGGGCAAACCAGATCGGATAGACGCTGGTCAACAAGGTTACGGCCAGGGCGGCGGAGGCGTCCAGCAGACGCTCTGTGAGGCGAAAGATAGCCAGAAAGGCCAGTGCGGCGAAGCTGCACGCCAACAGCCTGGTGGCAAGGATGTGAAAGCCAACCAGGCGCCACAAGGAGCCCAGCAGAATGTTGGGCAAGGGTGGGTGGCCGTTGGTGAAGTGGGGAATGAGTTGGCCGGTATGGTAGAAGTCCAGCGCGGCCGGAATGTAGTAACCACCTTCATCCCAGAAATAGGGCAGGCGGAGAAGGGTGAGATGGCTAAGCGCAACGGCCGCAAAGAACAGCAGCAGGAGCAAGCTATCCGGCAGGGACGCAATCCGGGCGGGTAGCGTGCGAATCCGCTGGAAAGGAGCTTTCACGGGCCTAGCTCAGTGGATTGGGCCGGTGGCTGGAATCACGAAGCGCTGCACGCCCGGACCATCCAGGGAGATCGGACCAAAGTTCTGCTCGTACTGGGCGACGTTGTGCTGGAGCACATTGGCGAGCGCCTTGGCTTGCTGGGGGCTGAGATAGATGCCCTGAAAGTTGTCCACGCGCACGTGATCGGCCGTCTCCTGTTCCAGGGTTCCAAAGACCAGGAAGAAATCCCACAGCGAGAGACGGACCTGAACGCTATTGGCATAAGAGTCACGGTAGCCGGCGGACTTTTCCAGCGTAATGCGGGTGTTATCGGGTGGGGTGATGGGCTGACTCATGAGGCTGCTTTCTTGATGTTGGCCAAGACTCGTTGATTGGTGCGGGAGAGGGGAGTTGAACCCCTACGCCTTTCGGGCACAGGCTTCTAAGACCTGCGTGTCTGCCATTTCACCACTCCCGCAATCCATTGGGGCGCTCGGTGCAAAACTTGCCGCCAAGGTTGGTGGCCGAGCTTTGAGGCCGAGGCAGGGAGGGTCAAGTTGTTCCTCCATCCTGCGTGGCCAAGCTTCGCGGCCAGATCTCATGGCCAGGTTTCGCGGCTCGTATTCGGAACCAGCTTTAGCCTACCGGCTCGGAGGCCGGGTTGCAATGCGTATGCCTGCCGATTGCTCGTTGCGGGCCTCTTTCCCTTGAGCCCGCTCCCTGCAGCGATCGGTGCTGCCAGGCATCCTAGAGGTTAGTTGCAGCGGCGTCTGCAAACTGCCATGGGCAGCTTCGTGAACTTCGAGCGATGGCAAGAGCTGCCGCCGGCGAGAGGCAAGAAGGACGCGGCATCTTGGGTTGCGGGAGAGACAGATCACTGCCGAAAGAGACGGAAGTTGCCGATCAGAAGAGAAGGGTCTGGAGAGGTGGCCGGCAGGATGGGAGATGGCCGGCCGGAAGAGGGTGGGGTGAGCCGGATGGTGAAGGGTCAAAGGATTGCGTCCTGACCCCGTCCTAATGCATCCTATTTCAAGAAAGTTGATAAGGAAACACTCAATTATGTCCACTGATTTTGTAAGCGTGATTAAGCCGACCAGCAAAGAGTCTGGTCATGAAGAGCGAGGGAAGGCCTATCCTGTTCTCCCAGTAAGGGATACGGTACTTTTCCCACATGCCGTTCTGCCTCTGACGGTGGGCCGGCAGAGCTCGATCCAACTGATCCAGTCCCTCGGCGAGGAGAAGATGATCCTGGTGGTGGCGCAGCGGGATGCGCGCCAGGATACTCCGGAGGGTGCGGATCTCTATGCCGTGGGCACTCGCGCGACGGTTCACAAGGTGGTGAAGATGCCGAACCAGAGCCTCTTTGTTTTTACCGAGGGGATGGAGAGGGTGAAGCTGGGAGAGTTCAGTCAGAATCAACCATTCTTGACCGCTTCGTATTCGTCGCTGGAGGAGCTTGCTCTGGAGAGGACGCCGGAGGCGGAGGCTCTGCAACGGAATGTTCTGGCCCAGTTTCAGGAGATCGTGACATCGTCGTCCACCCTTTCGGACGATCTGCAGACCATCGCGCTGAATATTGAGGAGCCCTCGCGGCTGGCGGACTTCATTGCGGCGAATCTTCCTTTTCTGACGACAGCCGAGAAGCAGGAGCTGCTGGAGACCGCGGAGGTGAAGCGCCGGCTCGACCTGCTCAACAACCTTCTCGCCAAGGAATTGGGTGTGCAACAGTTGCGCAACAAGATTCAGAGCGAAGTACAGGACTCCGTGCAACAGTCGCAGCGGGACTTTTATCTGCGTGAGCAGTTGAAGGCCATCCAGAAGGAGTTGGGCGATCTGGACGAGACCCAGAAGGATGTGGCGGATCTGAAGGAGAAGATTGAAGCTGCGGGCATGCCGGAGGAGACCAAGAAGGATGCGTTGAAGGATCTGGCGAGGCTAAGCAGAATGAATCCAGCGGCGGCTGACTACTCCCTGACCCGAAACTACATCGAGTGGCTGGCGGTATTGCCGTGGTCCAAGAGCTCTTCGACGGAAGTGGACATCAAGAAGGCGAAGGAGTATCTGGATGAGGATCAT
>JAKART010000082.1 GCA_021819255.1 Acidobacteriota bacterium | reverse complement strand
GGCCTACATCGCGTACCGCGGAGCCAACGCATCCACGGGGGTGAACCTGGGCATCAACGTGATCCAGATTGTCGCCCTGATGATCTTCAGCGTGATGGCTCTGGGCTACCGGATGAATCATCCTCCCGGGTCGGTCGCCTATCAGTTTGATTCGACCTCCGGCGAGGCCTACAGCTACGAGTTCAAAACCACCACGGCCACGGTGGGTGGGGTCGCCGCAGGAACCATCGTGCGCGACGCGAGCGGAGTTCCGCTGCCCGAACTGGATGCGGCCGGAAAGCCTGTTCCCTACCACATCAGTTACCCCGAGAAGGACGCGTCGGGCAACTTCCTCTCCCATCCTTCGGCCAAGTCGGTCGTCAGTCCGCACCACATCAGTTGGGTCTTCATTCAGGCCACGGTCGCCATCCTGATTCTGGTGGGCTTTGAGTCCGTCACCTCCATGGGCGGAGAAGCCAAGAACGCCAAGCGGGATATTCCCATTGCGGTGATCACCTCGCTGTTGCTGCAGGGCGTGATCTTCTACTGCTTTGAATACTTCTGCGCGAACTACTTTCTCAACAGCGGGTACACCATGCAGAGCGCTGCCGGCTCCGCCGCACCCATCGGCGACATGATGGTGGTGGTGGGAGACGCCGTCTTCGGCCCCGGCCACGGACGGATCTTCATGCTCGCGGAGGCGTTCACCGTCGTGCTGGCGCTGATCGGCACCACGCTCTCCTGCATGAACACCGGAGCCCGAGTGACCTACGCCATGGGCAAGGATCAGGAGGTCTCCGGCCGGTTCGGCAGCCTGCACAAAAAGACGCTTACCCCGCATCAGGCCGTCTGGACGATGGCCTTGATCTCGGCCATCGTCGGATGCATCGCCGTCTCCCTGGTCTTCTGTGATGGCGGAGCTCCGGCTGCCTCGGCCATCGCGGCTCTTCCGCACGGCCTGCTTTCCAGCTTTGGCTACTTCTCTCATGACAGGATGGCGGCTCTGCCCAACAGCCTGCTTACGGTGACGCTAGCCTCCAACTTTGGCACCTTCGTCCTCTACGCGCTGAGCTGCACGCTGTGCATGGTGGCTTATCACAAACATCCAAAGTTCAGCTTTGTCCGGCATATGGCTATTCCGGTCTTCGGGCTGTGCGCCAATCTCGCCTGCATGGCGTTCTATCTGGTGGGCCCTTTCATGGGCTACGGCACCAAGATGGAGCCGCTGTTGGCGCTGGCGATCGCGGCAATCTGGGCGATCTTCGGAGCTTTCCACTTCCTGACCAGCAGCAAGCGCGCGGGCAAGTCGGCGCTCATCGAAGCTCGGCCGGCCAGACCCTGACCGCGCCATCCATCCGCCGCTGATCTCGGGGAGGCAGCCGGACAAGACCATTTGTCGTCCGGCCGCCTCACCCGGCCCTTGGCCTTCACGCACCGGATTCACGGATCTCGCGCACCTGCGCTGATCGAATCCACGACAAAATCCGACGCTTTCCTCCACCCTCGGTTCTGCAATGAAACCGCTGACGGCCGGGGTTTGCCCGGTCCCTAGCGCAACTTCCCGCTCATTGGCCAACTTGAAAGGAACATCGATGATGACGACGACACGGCAAGGTCTTATCGCAACGTCCAGAAGGACGGGCTTCGCTACTCTCTTCCTGGCTCCGCTCTTGGCCGCTCTCCCGGCTGGTCTCCCGGCTGCTCTCCTGGGCAGCGCTGCTACCCTCGTCTGCTCCGCGGCGCAGGCTCAGAACGCCACGCCTGCCACTTCTGCGGCTGCTCCCGCGGCGGCTCCGGCTTCCCCGGCTCCGTCTTCCGCGGCTCCGTCTTCCCCGGCTCCGGCAGCTCCGGCGCCGCTGCCCACCCCGCCGCTGACGGGGCCGTTGCAGTGGCTGCCGCCGGCCGTCTTTGATGCCGGCCCGCTGGGCAAGCTGTCCGCCAACGGAATCGTCTCCGGCTACGGCCTGGCGCAGAACAACCCCCTGCCCGGCGACAGCACCGGCCAGGCCACCCTGAGCAACGGCTTTTTGTTCATCCAAAAAGCCGACGGACCCGTCCAGTACTTCATCCAGACCGGCGCCTATGCGATCCCCGCCCTGGCCACGCCCTTCCTCTCCGCCGCCGCGACCGTCAAGGACTTCTTTGGCCCGGTGCCGGTAGCCTTTCTGAAGCTGCCGGTGGGCAAGACCACCACCTTCGAGATCGGCTCTCTGCCGACCCTGATGGGCGCCGAGTCCACCTTCACCTTCCAGAACATGAACGTGGAGCGCGGCCTGCTCTGGAACCAGGAGAACGCCGTCAACCGCGGCATCCAGATCAACCAGACCCTGGGCAAGTACCTGACCGCCTCCTTCAGTTGGAACGACGGCTACTACTCGGACCGCTACTCCTGGCTGAGCGGCTCGCTGACCTTCACCAAGGGTGCCCACAGCCTGGCCTTTGACGCCATGGGCAACGCCGGATCCACCAAGTTCCAGACCCTGGCCACCCCGGTGCAGAACAACAGCTCCATGTACGCCCTGATCTACACCTACACCAAGGGCAACTGGATCATCCAACCCTACTACCAGTTCAGCGACGTGCCCACCGATGCCCGGGTGGGGGTCAGCCAGGGCGCCACTACCAACGGCGGCGCTCTGCTGCTCAGCTACGCCTTCAAGCACGGCTTCTCCCTGCCGGCTCGCGTCGAGTACCTGGCCACCTCCGGCAGCGCCACCAATGGAGCCGTCAACCTGCTCTTTGGACCCGGCAGCACCGGTACCAGCCTCACCGTAACCCCCACCTGGCAGAAGAGCGCTCTGTTTGTACGCGGCGACCTCGCCTGGGTGCATGCCGGCAGCTACGCCTCAGGGGACGCCTTCGGCAGCGCGGGCACATCGGCCAGCCAGTTCCGCGCCGTGGCCGAGATCGGCATCCTCTTTGGCAGCAACATCACCGGCAAGTGAGCCCGGGCCTCGCCCGGCTCACCCTGCCCGCTACCACCGCGCGCGGAGCGGTCCAGAGGGGTCGCTCAGCGCGGTTGGGCGGCCGCGCCACGGGAGGGGCGTAAGGCGGCGGCACTCGGAGTTACTCGGCGCGGATGAGCATCAATGGGCAGGGCGCGTGGTGGAGCACTCCCTTCGCCACCCCGCCCAACAGAGCGTCCGCCACAGGATTGCGGCTGTTGCTCCCCATCACGATCAGATCAGCACGCCAGTTTCGCGCGGCCTCCACCACTCGTGCGGCAGGCTTTCCCTCTTCGACAAAGAGCAGGGGTGGGGGAGCGACTGTTCTGCGCGAGGCAAAAGCATGGAGCAGGGCTTTCGCATCTCGCTTCAGAAAGCTTGACCACTCGGAGGCGGAGATCCCGGATTCTCCGCTGGATGGAGCTCCCGCCGGGTCGACGGCCGTCAGCAACGCCACCTCGGCTCCAAGCTGGGCAGCAAGATCGAGCCCAACGTCGGCCGCATGGGCTGAGAGCGCGCTGTCATCCACGGCAATGAGTATCTTTTTGAACTGCATCGAGACCTCCTTTTCCATCAGAGCGATCATACCGGCGCGGAACCCTCCCCGACGGTGATCGCCGTTACTCAGGGAAGAGCTTTTACCTTCCATCGGTCCGGTGAGATCCGCCCCAGGGGCGGCGCAAGCAGGCTCCGAGCGGGCGCCCGGCGGCTTGACTGCCGGGCGCGCCCGGCCCCGGCACCCCGCATGGCCACAGTTCGTGCCCTCCGCCGGGGATGGATACAGCCGAGGAAACTTTGCCTGAAGACCGCTGGAGGTTGCGTCAGAGAAGCGGGAAAGCCCGGCTTCTCGATATTCGAACGGCAAAAGTTCGGCAGTGACCCTTTTTCTGTCGTATAGTAAAAAGGACCAACTTGGTCGGATATGTGGTTCGATGAATGTTCTGGCATTGAGTGATGCGGCGGTTGGCAGCGCGGGGGTGGTGGAACGGATCGAGCTTCCCGAGGAGGTCAGCCATTACCTTGCGCATCTCGGATTTCTTCCCGGAACCAGCGTTGAGATCCTGCGCCACGCGCCTGCCGGAGACCCTCGCGTCTACCGCATTGACGGAGTTGAAGTCGGTCTTCGCAATGAAACCGCCCGGCATATCTTTGTAAGGCTTACGTCTGAACCTCGGGAGGAGGCCGCATGAGCTGCCACACCGCCGTTGCCGCGCCGATCGAGGAGATTGCCCCATCGACCCCCGGAGGCTCGTCTCGGCTGCGCACGGTGGCCCTGGTTGGGCCGCCAAACTGTGGCAAGTCAACCCTGTTCAACCGGTTGACGGGCATGCGGCAGAAGGTAGCCAACTATCCCGGAGTGACGGTGGAACACCACTCGGGCAAGATGAAGGGGATTGGGCGCAATGACCTTACGCTGATTGATCTGCCCGGCATCTACACCCTGGCCACCTACTCCGAGGACGCACGCGTCGCCGTGGATGTGCTGACGGGCAAGATGCCGGGGGTGCCCAAGCCCGACTGCATTCTGCTGATCCTGGATGTGACGCATCTGAACCGGCAACTGATGCTGGCCGCTCCGGTCTTCTCCATGGGCCTGCCGACGCTGGTTTTGTTGAATATGGCGGATCAATTGGAGGCGCGCGGGGGCAAGATCGATCCTCTGGGACTGGCGCGCGAGCTGGGGCATCCGGTGGCTTTGATCAGTGCGGCGCAGGGCAAAGGACTGGACGCGATCCCTGAGTTTCTACTCCGCGCCAGCCTGAAGCTGGACAGTGGGCTGCGGCCGGTGCAGTTGCCGGTGCTGCAAAGCGCCGCCTCCTGCCGGAGCTGGGCGACCCAGGTCACTGGCCGCACCCGGTATCAGACACCGGCGGCATCCCTGTGGACGCGCCGGCTGGACAGTCTTCTGTTGCACCGCATCTTCGGACCGATCTTCTTTCTGGCCGTGGTGGTGGCAGTGTTTCAGGTGGTCTTCACCCTGGGCCAGCCCCTGAGCGATGGGCTGGGAACTGTGCTGAACAGCGCCGGCGCCCGGGCGGCGCTGCTGCTGCCGGATAACTGGCTGCGCATCATGCTGCGCGATGGGTTGTGGAACGGGGTACAGTCGGTGCTGGTATTTCTGCCCCAGATTCTTCTGCTCTTCCTGTTCATCGGCGTGCTGGAGGACTCTGGGTACCTGGCCCGGGCGGCGCTGATCGCCGACCGTGTGATGCGGTCCATCGGACTTAACGGCAAGGCCTTTATTCCCTTGCTCTCCGCTTACGCCTGCGCTGTACCGGCCATCATGGCCACCCGCACCATTGAGAACAAGCGCGAGCGATTGGCGACGATCTTGATCGCGCCATTCATGACCTGCTCCGCGCGGCTGCCCATCTACACACTGATCATCGCGGCCTTCATCCCCGATCACCGCTTCCTGGGCGGCGTGCTGGGGCTGCGCGCGCTGACCATGCTGGGGCTGTATGGGATTGGATTTCTGGCGGCCCTTCTTACCGCGAAGATGCTGAACTCCTCGGTGATGAAGGCTTCACATGCTCCCTTCATTCTGGAGCTGCCCCAGTACCGCTGGCCAACGTTCAAGTCGCTGGGCTTCCGGCTCTATGATCGCGGCAAACTCTTCCTGCAGAAGGCCGGCACCGTCATCCTTGGGGTCACCTTCCTGGTCTGGGTCTTCAGCGTGCTGCCGATTCATGGAGGGCAGTTCTCCAATCTCTCCCAGAGCGTCATCGCGCACCTGGGCCACGCCATCGAGCCGGTGCTTCGCCCTCTGGGATTCAACTGGAAGATCGGCGTGGGGCTGCTCAGCTCGGTGGTAGCCCGCGAGGTGATTGTGGGAACGCTGGGCACCCTGTACGGCGTGGATCCTGCCACTCACGCGCTGGGGCTGCAGGCTGCCCTGCGGCATGATCTTGCCCTGGGTGGCGCCCTCGCCCTGGTGGTGTTCTTTGCCTTTGCGATGCAGTGTACCTCGACGCTGATCGTGGTGCGGCGCGAGACCAATAGCTGGAAGCTGCCCGCCTTGCAGTTCGCCTACATGACCACGGTGGCTTACGTGGCGGCGCTGCTGGCCAACCAGTTGATCACGCATCTGCTGTGAAGCTCCAAGCTGCGGCTGTGAAGCTCCAAGCTGCGCCCTGCCGGGCTGGGCCGGCGCCGCGGCAGCCGTCTGCTGTCCCCCTCGCAGGCTGACGGCTCGGCGGAGAGCCGTGGCTCCCCGCCGAGGTTCTCTGGCGACAGAATGCGGCGATCGAGGGGTTTATGCGTTGTCCGATGCTGCCTGAATGAACTGCTGGATTCGCGGATCAACGGTCTTGCTCGGCTCACCCATGGCAGCGTTCATCACGCCCTCCCACGACTCCCAGGTGGCCAGACGCTCCGCGTAGGCCGCGCGCGCGCGGGGCAGAATCGAGGTGCCGAGGCCGAGCCGCAGCGGCGGATTGTCCGCATCCACCAACTGGAGAATCGCCGCTGCGGTCGCGTTCGGGTCTCCACGTTCCGTGCCGGCAAGCGCCGTGAGAAACTGCTTGCGCAGCTCTTCGTAGGGCGGCAGCCTATCGGCCATCTGCCCGGATTGAGCAAAGCCGGTAGCGTAGGCTCCGGGCTCAACCAGCGTCACCTTGATGCCGAAGGCTTTGACCTCCTGCGCCAGCGCCTCGTGCATCGCCTCCGCTGCCCACTTGGTGGCGCTGTAGAAGCCGACGAACGGCAGCGAGGTGATGCCCAGACCGCTGGAGACGCCCAGGATGTGGCCGCTGCCCTGCTTGCGCAGCAGGGGCAGCGCCGCGCGGATGACGCGGACCATGCCCAGGTAGTTGGCTTCAAAGACGTTGCGAATCTGCTCGTCCGTAGCCTCTTCGGTAGCCCCGAAGAGATTGACGCCGGCGTTGTTGACCAGAACATCCAGCCGGCCAAAGTGCGAGTACGCCTGCTGAACCGCTTGCTGCACCTGGTGGTTGATGGTGACGTCCAGCGCCAGCGGCAGAACTGCAACTCCGAACTTCTCGCGCAGATCGGCAACATCGGCCGGATTGCGGGCCGTAGCCGTCACCTGATCTCCGCGTTGCAAAGCCGCCTCCGCCCAGATACGGCCGAAGCCGCGGGAGGCGCCTGTGATAAACCATGTCTTTTTCATACGAATCTCCTGAGGGTGGAAGGTAAGTTGGGAGGTGGTCCGTTCCGAGCGTAACGCATGTTGGCCAGGTCCGTGACGCGATGGAGCCGCCGGCGCGGGGCGCTCCGAAAAGCGGCGGTCCAGGCCGGGAAGTGGAAACCCCCGATCTGCTGCGAGTGGTCGTCGGCGTCTCCCATATGGACTCCGGCCCGGAGTGGCGGCGTAGCGCGAAGCGGCTGGTGGACATCCTGAAGGCAGGCTCACGGCGAACACGGTAGGTCAGGTTTGCCGCAGACCCCCATCTCTGCAATGCAAGTATGGAGTGCGCCCGATTCGTAGCCCGATTCGTAGCCCGATTCGCCACCTCAGCAACACGCCAACCGTCGACGGATGCGGAGATGCAAGAACCTCCCGAGGCTTCGCCTTCAGCGCTCCCCCCAGTGCAGCTTGGAACGCAGAACGTTGAAGAAGCCGTTGGGATGAAGACCCAGCAGGTGAACCTTGCGGTTGGAACGGCGGCAGAGGATGCGATCGTTCAACGCCACTTGCACAGCCTCCTGCCCATCGACGGTCAGGTACATCTCCTGCGGGACCACGTCCACCACCACCACCACTTCGGTGTCCCCGGGGAAGACGATGGGACGGATGGTGAGCAGGTGAGGACAGATGGCCGAGAGGATCATGGCATCCACATTCGGCGTCAGAATGGGTCCATTGGCCGCCAGGTTGTAGGCTGTGGACCCGGTGGGCGTAGAGACGATCACACCATCGGCGCGAAAACGGGCAACGAACTGGCCGTCGAGTTCGATGGCAAACTCACCCATGCGGGCGATGGCTCCCTTGGAGAGGACCACATCGTTGAGCGCCTCCCACTCGCGAACCAACTCTCCCTTGCGGAGGAGTTGGGCATGCATCAGCCTGTGGGTATCGATAAAGGCCTTATCGGCCCTCCATGCGTCCAGAGTGTCATAGAGGTCGGCCATCGGCACCTCGGTGAGGAAGCCGAGCGAGCCAAGGTTGACCGCAAGAATGGGAGTTGTGGTGAGAGCAAAGGCGCGAGCCGCGGAGAGCAGGGTACCATCCCCTCCCAGGCAGATGACCAGCACCGGCGCGTGAGAGGCCATCTCCGAGCGAGGGACAGCGGAGCCGCTGAGGCCGACATAAGCGGCACTGTCCGGTTCCAGGACGGGAGTAAAACCCTGGCCCTTGAGCCAGGCGATGAGTTCGGTGAGGATGAACTCCAACTCTGGCTTCTGCGGCTTGGAGATGATCGCTACCTTGGGCATGATGAGTTGAGTGTAC
>JAKART010000081.1 GCA_021819255.1 Acidobacteriota bacterium | reverse complement strand
CGGCCACCGCGATCTTCTCCACCGTCTTCTCCCCAATGCCCTGGATCTCGCTGAGTTCCTCGGCGGTCATATCCGCCAGCGACTCCACGGTGGTGATGCCGGCGGCAATCAGCTTCTCCATGACCGCCTCACCCAGCTCGGTGACCTGCTCGATGGGCGTGGATGGTCCACCGCCCATGGCTTGCATCTGCTGCTCGACCTCCTGGCGCTTCTCTTCCTCGCTCTTGATGTCGATCTTCCATCCCAGCAGCTTCGCGGCCAGACGAACGTTCTGGCCTTTCTTGCCGATGGCCAGGGAGAGCTGCGTGTCATCCACGATGACCTCAAGCTGCTTTTCCGCCACATCCGTCACCGACACGCGGGAGACCTTGGCCGGCTGCAGAGCCTTCTCCGCAAAGATCGTGATCTCGTCAGAGAACTCAATGATGTCAATCTTCTCGCCGCGCAGCTCGCGGATGATGGACTGCACGCGCATGCCCTTCATGCCCACACAGGCGCCCACCGGATCCACATCCTTATCCCGGCTCATCACGGCGATTTTGGTCCGCTCGCCGGCCTCGCGGGCGATGGCGCGGATCGTGACCGTCCCGTCATAGATCTCCGGAACCTCCGACTGGAAGAGCGACTGCACCAGCCCGGGAGCTGCGCGCGAGACGATCACCTGCGGTCCTTTGGCGGCGCGATCCACCCGCAACAGCACCACGCGTACCCGCTCGCCCACGGAAAACTGCTCCAGCCGGGATTGCTCGCGCTTGGGCATCCGGGCCTCGGCCTTGCCCAGGTCGAAGATCACATCCATGGGCTCCAGCCGCTTGACAGTGGCGGTAAGAATCTCGCCGGCGCGATGGGCATACTCATTGAACACGGTGTCGCGCTCGGCCTCGCGAACCTTCTGGAAGATCACCTGCTTGGCCATCTGGGCGGCGATGCGTCCCAGTGGCGTGGTGTCCTTGTAGAAGTGCAGCTCTGCGCCCACTTCCACCTCGGGCGCAAGTTCGCGGGCCTGCTCAAGGGTTAGTTGGTTGTCAGGATCTTCCACCTGCTCGGGCGTCTCCACGACGGTCTTGAAGACGTAGGCGCGAATCTCGCCGCTCTCGCGGTCCAGCTCTCCGCGCATGCTCTCGACGGTCTTGTAGTATTTGCGCGTCGCCAACGCAATCGCATCTTCCACGGCGCCGACAACGATCTCCGGGTCAATCCCCTTCTCCCGGCTCAAATTCTCAATCGACTGATACAGAGCGCTTGCCATTTCTTTACTCTCTTTTCGGCGATGCTGACTGCCGATCGGTTCAATTTTGTCCTGTCCATCCAAACCTGTGAAGCGCGAATCTTGTCCTGGCTCCTGCCGGCCTCGAAGCCGTCTCTCTCCCAATCCCGGCTGGCCATCCCTTGAAACTTCTAAACTTCCGCCACCAGATGCGCCCTTTCCACGTTCGCCAGCGAGATATCAACCATCTGGACAGAAGGCGCTTTGCCTGCCTTACCCCTTTGCCTGGCGGCGGAGAGGTCAAGGGTAAAGCCGGCTCCATCAAAGGCGATCAGCCGGCCGGTGAAGTGGCGGTTGTCCGCCACAGGGGTAAAGGTCTGCACCTTGGCCAGACTGCCTTGAAAGCGCTGATAATCCGCCGGCTTGAGCAGCTTGCGCTCCAGTCCCGGCGAGCTGACCTCCAGCGTGTACTCGGCGCCTGGAATCAGATCCTCCACGTCCAGCACGGTCCCAAAGTCGCGGGCAAAGTTGGCGCAGTCTTCATGGGAGATGCCGGAGAGCGTCTCCACCGGGACGCGCGGGAAGATCACGGCGCCGGCGCCACCTTTCCCCTTTTCGGAGATCGGTTCGGCCATCTGTTTGGCCATTTGGGCAGCCATTTGGGCGCGCGCCAACTCGTTCTTCTCCACAAAGACGCGCAGGCTCCGGTGCTTGGACCCTCCGGTAAACTCAAGCTCCACAATCTCCAGCTGATGCGAAGCCGCAATGCGGTCAGCCGTCGCTCGAATTGTCTCCATCTGCAAGGCCATAACACCTCCGGCAAGCGCCCGCTCAAACGGCCGGCCCTCCTGCCGTCTGCCTTCCAAGCGAGTCTTCAGAGCAGAATTTGAAGCAAACAAAAAGTGGGCTCTCGCCCACTCCTTTCCTCCGCCACTCCTCCGGTGTGTTCACGGAAACCGACCGTTTGCCGGACGGCAGCGTTCAGCGGCAGAACAAATTCGCCTGCTCCTCTCATTCTAGGCCAAGAGGGTGCGAAAGTTCAACTGTCGTCAGCACATGATATGTCCGGTGGTCGTCGCAAGTGAAATGTCCGCACAGCGGGGCGGCGAGGATGGATCCATGGGAGCAACATGGAGAGCTATCCGAGGGCCGCCGTGGAGCGGGAGATGAAGACACAGGAAGGAATGTTGCGAGCGATGGCGAAGCAGATCACCTGGCTTCAGGCCGCGGAGATAGCGGGTCTGAGCGATCGGCATATGCGGCGGCTGTGTTGGCGCTATGAGACTTACGGCTACGATGGTTGGGGCAATAGGACGGCCGAGAGGGTTACGCTGGGCTCCGGTTACCCGTTTTCGGTGATCGCGAACGCCAACAACCAGCTCTCGAACATGAGCTACGATGCGGCCGGCCAGGGTGTTGCGGAAGGCGTCAGTTGCCGCCGTATGCCAGAGCCGGCTGAACTCCAGGATCGCCGCCGCCGCTGCCGCAGCGGCTCCCAGGGCCGCGCTGCTTCGCTGCGGCATCCATCCTGCGATGAACCAGTACAAAGCCATCGCCCACAGCGCGGAACCTCCGTATTTGTAGACGAAAGCGGAGAGCCCCAGCGGCGCCATGCGCACCGCAAGTCCCAGCGGAATGGTTATCAGCAGGATCAACCCATAAGCGCTTCGGCGGCTCGGCAGTTTCATCATCGGCGCTCTTTCCTTTCAGAGGCGATCGCTCCAGAGGCGATCGCTCCAATCGGTTGCAGCCCGCGGCGGCGCGCCTGGCGGACGCACTCCCGCCTGCGCTGCTTTGGTAACTTCATCCTTCAGGGGCTAAACTGATCGAATCAGGCCATCCACAGGAGGATGATTGCACATGAGATCGTTTGGCTACGCCGCGCAGAGCAAAACCTCGCCTCTCGCTCCCTTTCATTTTGACCGCCGCGAGCCGGGGCCCGATGACGTGGTGGTAGCCATCGAATACTGTGGCATCTGCCACTCGGACATCCACCAGGTCCGCAACGAGTGGGGTGAATCGATGTATCCCATGGTTCCAGGCCATGAGATCGTCGGCCGGGTTTCCGCGGTCGGATCCCAGGTTACACGTTTCAAGCCGGGCGATCTGGCCGGCGTCGGCGTGACCGTGCAGACTTGCATGGTCTGCGAAAACTGCAAAGCCGGCGCTGAACCCTACTGCACCAAAGGAATGGTGGGGACGTACAACGCAAAGAACTATGCCGGCGAGGTGACCTACGGGGGCTACGCAGACTTTATTGTTGCGCCCCAGCACTACGTGTACACCCTATCGCCGAAGCTGGATCTGGCCGCCATGGCTCCGCTGCTCTGCGCCGGCATCACGACCTACTCTCCTTTGCGCCACTGGAAGGTGGGCCCCAACAAGAAGGTTGGAGTGGTTGGGCTGGGAGGCCTGGGCCACATGGGGCTCAAGTTCGCCCACGCCATGGGCGCTCACGTCATACAGTTCACCACCGCGGAGAGCAAGGCCGCCGATGCGCGGCGGCTGGGAGCGGATGAAGTGGTGCTGAGCAAGGACGGCTCGGCGATGGCCCGGCACGCCGGCAGCTTGGACTTCATCCTGGATTGTGTTTCTGCAACCCATGACCTGAACGCGTACCTGAACCTTCTGCGCCTGGATGGAACGCTCTGTCTCGTAGGTCTGCCCCAGCATCCGCAGGCTGTCGCGCCGTTCTCTCTGGTGGCCAACCGCCATTCTCTCTCCGGGTCAATGATTGGCGGTATGAAAGAGACGCAGGAGATGCTGGACTTCTGCGCCGAGAAACAGATTGTCGCAGACATTGAGCTGATCGGTTACGAGCGCCTGGCAGAAGCTTATGAGCGCGTGATCCAGGGAGATGTAAAGTACCGCTTTGTGCTGGACGGCAAGACCCTGAAGAAATAAGGGCCGCGGTCCGGGTTACGTCAGCCGGATGCGCAGCTCCTCTTCCGGCTGGATGTACCCCTTCCTCCGGAACCACTCCTGCATGGCGGCGCGCAGTTGTTCCAGGGGCACCCGGTTGCCGATCTCCAGCACCCCATCGCCCACCGGCAGGGTGTCGTCAAAGACGGCGTCGTTGGTGAAGTTGCGCATGGCGAAGTTGTCCAGCCATTGGATGGGGCAAGGCTTCAGAGCGCCTTCCGCACGTCCATACTCCACCCGCACGCTGCGCTCGAACATCTGGCCCTCTTGCGATCTAGACGAACTGAAGAAACATGGGATGCTCGACGACGAAGGCTCGCGAGGCGTCTGACAGGCGCCCCGTGCTCGGATCGTGGGCGAAGACCGTCACGGTGGACGTGCCCTGATTGGCGCACAGCAACCACCGCCGTGACGGGTCGAAGGCGAAGTGCCGGGTCAGGCCGCCGCCGGTAAAAACGCGTTGGGTTTCGCTCAGCAGACCGGTGGAAGCATTCACCCTGTACACCACCAGGGAGTTCTCGCCGCGCGTATTGGCATAGACAAACCGGCCGTCCGGGCTGACCGAGATCTCGCACGCGATGCTTTCCGGCAGCGCGGCTGGTGAAGCCAGGGTGGAGACGACGCTCCCTTGCCGCAGCGCCGGCGCCGGCAGGCCGTTGCTTACGTTCCAGTCATACAGATCGATGGTGCAATCCAGCTCATGAAGGCAGTACAGCCACAAGCCATTGGGATGAAAGGCGACATGCCGCGGGCCGGAGCCGGCGCGGGTGGCCACGCGCGCCGGAGCCTCGACGGGCTGCGCCGCGCCGGGATGGATGGGGAAGATCTCGATGGCGTCCTCGCCCAGGTTGCAGACCAGCACAAAGCGGTTGTCCGGTGAGAGAGTGGCCGAGTGCAGATGCGCTGCGTCCTGGCGGTGCGGCTTTGGTCCGGCGACTCCGCAGGCAGGATTCTTGTCGCAGGCAAAGAAGGCGGCGTTGCGCATGGCGCCGTCAGGATTCAGGTTGAAAGCGGCAAAGCTGCCTCCGCCGTAGTTGGCCACAAAGGCGGTCTGCCCGGTCGCGTCCACGGAGACAAAGCAGGGTCCGTTTCCATCGCTGCTCACCCGGGACAAGGCAGTCAACGCCGCGGTCTCGGGGTCCAAATGGAAGCTGGACAAAGCGCCATCCCCAACGGGCACTTCATTCACGGCGTACAAGATCGGATAGCGGGGGTGCATGGCCAGATAGGTGGGATGATCCGTGGCCGCTACCGCCTGAATCTCGCTCAGATCCCCGCGCTCGGCATTCCATCGGGCTCGAAAGATCCCCTTGGGGGTATCGGTACCTAGAAGAAGCCACCGTGAATCTGACGGATTTGAACCCTCCCCTGAGCCCCCCCCTGAACCTTCCCTCGATCCCTCCAGAGATCCGGCGACCGCCCGCAGGGCAAAGGGAAGTGGGGGAAAGGAGCGGAGAATCTGCCGTCGCGTGGGCCGGGATTGCATGCTGTCTGCGCCTCCTGGGACTCTCGCCGGAGTTCCAAGCTGCCTGGGAACCTGGGCTAACGTGTTCCGGCAAGCTGGCGTGGCTGGCCGGGCAATCTGGAGCCGGGCAATCTGGAGCCAGGCAATCTGGAGCCGGGCAATCCGGAGCCGGGCAACGTGGAGTCGAACGCCTCGGAACGGGACTCCGGGCCGATGACAGGCAGAGAGGGAAGATTGGCGGTGTGGCCGGCCTCTTCCACCACGGCGGCAACCTGCTCCAGGACCTCATCCACGCTCATGGCGTACATCTCGCGGCCATTGTCATAGCCGCTCTCGATGGCCTGCTTGAGAAACCGGCCCGCGGCCTGCGCGGCCAGGTAGTCGGTGATCACCTTGCCATTGCGCCGCTTCTGCTCCACCCAGGCATGGTTGGGCAGGGCAATCCACACCGGCCTTCCGTTCACCGCGAAGCGGACATCGGTGGCATCCGCATGGCGAGTCGCAATGGCCACCACGGTGCCCTTCCAGACGCAGTGCAGCTTCTCTGAGGTCCAACGGTCGGTCGCTACAAAGTCTTCATACATGGCTCTTTCAGAGTAGTCGCTGGGTCTTGGGCGAGGCAAGCTACAGGCCCGGAGTTCGCCGCCGCGGGCTGGAATGCCGTGGCGAAAGAAGGCCACAGGGCCGGCTTTCGTTTTTGATTTATAATCGGCAACACCCCCGCCCGGTGGCCAACGTCGAGAACGCTCTCGCAGAAGCCTCTCCCCTGCGCTTTCCCTTCTCGTCAGTCGATGGCTGCGTCCCCCGGCTTGATCGTTAGACCATTTTCCCTGAAGGTGTAAGCAAGGGGAACGACTCCTGTGGGCGTTTTCCTCAATGAAAACGCCACTGAACGCCCGCTTCCGTACACCCATCATCAGGGAAAATGGTCTAGCCTTGATTTCGCACTAATTTTTCGGAGGAATCTCCCTTGCGCAGACCTTTGCTGCCGTGCCTGTTGCTCTCTCCATTCCTGCTGGCGCCCTTGGCTGCGGCCCAGACTCCGGCCAAGCCCGCGGCAAAGCCCAAAGCTGGGAACCCCCACGATGTTCTGATCTTTGCCAACGGGGACCGCCTGACCGGCAAGTTGGAGAGCGTGACGGCCGGTAACGTTATCTTTGATAGCGACATGGCCGGCAAAGTCACGATCTCCGTCGATAAGATCAAGGAACTGCGCTCAGGAGCGCAGTTCGCTCTTCTCCGCAAAGGAGTCATCGTCGGCAAGCAGCCGGTTCCGGAGGGGTCGGTCGAGGTAGCGGGCGGAAATCTCCAGTTGACCCCGGCGCAGGGCCAGCCTCCGGAGGTTGTCCCGGCCAGTCAGGTGAACTATCTGATTGATCGCGCCTCTTTTGACAAGACGATCAGCCAGCCCCCCGGCTTCTTCGGCGGATGGACTGGCACCCTTACGGGCGGCGCGAGTGTGGAGCGCTCCACGACCAGTGGAACCACCTTTAACGCCAGCGCGGCCCTGGTCCGCGCCGTTCCCGCCGTTCCTTGGATGGCTCCGAAAAACCGCACCATTGTGAATATCAATGAGAGCTACGGCAGTCTGTCCACCCCGGTCATTCCGCCCACGGTCCCACCTTCTCCGCTCAGCGTGGTGGTCACCAGCATCTTTCATGCGGGGCTGGAGCGGGATGAGTACCGGTCTGCCCGGCTCTTTGTTCTGGGGCATACCTCCTTTGATCACAACTTCGGCCAAGGGCTGGAACTTCAGCAGGTGTACGGCGCAGGTTTTGGCTATACGGCCTTCAAAGACGCCAAGCAGGAGCTCGATCTCAAGGTGGATCTGCAGTACGAAAAGCAACAGTATTTTTCTTCCGTCATCAACGGAATCGTCACGACGACGCCTCCCGTGAATCTCTTTGGATCCACGTTATTTGAGGGCTATACCCGCCACATGGCGCATCAGGTGCTGTTTACCGAGACCGCCAGCGTCCTGCCCGGATGGAACATCTTGAGTGATTACTCGGCGAACCTGACTGCGGCGCTCACCGTACCGGTCTACAAGCGGCTGAGCGCAACGGTCTCCGTGGATGACGCCTTCCTCAACGATCCAGCGCAGTATTACAAAAAGAACTCCTTCCAGTTCATCAGCGGGGTGACCTACGTGCTGCCGTAGGCTCTGCCGCCGGGGCACCGGCAAGCCGGGGAGCGGAAAGTGGATCCTCCGGTGAAAGCCTCCCGGATCGGCCGAGGAAGAGCCCTCCCTTTCCCCCTTCCGGCGGTCCGGGATGTTCTAATGGCATTTAGGTGCAAACAGTCTGCGATGTTCTAATGGAAGGATGCATGCCTGCCATCCCGGTTGGCGGAGATCGCCCTCCCTGTCCCGGCTGGCAGATTGCGCCTGTTGGGCGCCGTGAAGAGAACCGGAACCCAGGAAGAGATCTTCAGGAGTTTAGAGTCGATGTTTGATGTGCGGAGATGGAAAGTAAAGTTGGTTCTCTCAAGTTTGGCGACTTGTCTGCTGGTTGGGGCGCTTGTGCCGGCGACAGCCCAGACTCAAAACCAGAAGAAAAAGAAGAAGAGACAGGAGAACCAGAGTCTTCATGAGACGAACGCGACTCGGCTTGCGCGTATTCGCCAGAATACGGAGCAGACGTACTCGTATCGTTATGAGATCATCGGCGGGGGCGGCTTGCTTCGCTTCCGCAGTGGCGAGTACCTGCAGCGGAACAATGAGATTACCTGGGCTTCGGCCTTCAACTACTATCTGAACCGCAAATTCGCTC